>LJUE01000161.1 GCA_001303885.1 Planctomycetes bacterium SM23_32
CTCGACGGCGGCTGAAGCGGCCTGAAGGGGCGGCAGCTCAGCGGCCCGCACGGGCAGTTCCGCCGGCCGGCCCCTGGCCAGGTCCAGCGCCAGCGCCCCGCACGCCACCACACCGGCGCCGGCGACCAGCCACAGCACCAAAGCCGCTTTGCGCGGATTGAGCAGCGCTATCGGGCCGGACATGGGGCACACCCCCTGGCAGGTCACACGTCTACCTGGCAGGTTATCAGGTTTGGGGCTCGATTACAACTGGTTGGCTGCCACGTAGTTACCGAATGTCGGCACCGGTCCGGGCGGTCACTTGCCGCCGCTTCTGCGGGCCGGTAGCCTGTTGGCTTTCTTCCAGCGCCACAGCCGCCCGGCGGGAGCACGAACATGAAGGCCAGCCGGAACATATCCCTCTTCGTCGCGGCCATCTGCCTCATGGCAGCCACGGGCGGCATATTCGAGACGACGTGCAACAACTACTACGCCACGACGTTCCACATGACCGCCCAGCAGCGGGGGATGCTTGAGCTGCCGCGGGAGTTTCCGGGCTTCATGGTGGCCGCGTTGACGGGGGCCCTTTTCTTCCTTGCCGAGGCGCACCTGGCCGTGCTCGCCGCGGCCGCCGTGGGGCTGGGCCTGTTCGGGCTGGCGGTCTTCGCCCAGCAGCCGCACCAGTATGTCAGCATGCTCGTCTTCCTGGTGATCTGGAGCGCCGGCGCGCACGTGATGATGCCGGTGCGGGCTTCGCTGGCCCTGGCGCTAGCCGAGCGGAGCCGCGAAGGCGAAAAGCTGGGCAAACTCGCCTCGGTTAGCTCCGTCGCCGTCGTCGCCGGCGCCGCCATCGTGTGGCTGACCTTTGGCGTGCTCGGCTGGAGCTTCTCCGCCGTGTTCCTGGCCGGCATGGCGCTCGTGCTGCTGGCCGCCGGCCTCTTCGTAGTGCTGGGGCGCACGATGCCCCCCGTCCATCACGGCCCCCGCCCGAAGCTCGTCTTCAAGCGCCGTTACTCCCTGTTCTACCTGCTGAGCGTGCTGTTCGGCGCGCGCAAGCAGGTGTTCATCACCTTCGGCCCGTGGGTGCTGATACAGCTCTTCAACCAGCCGCCCCAGACGTTCGCCAAGCTCTGGATCATCACGCACGTGCTCATCGTTCTGCTGCTGCCGCAGATCGGCCGCGCCGTTGACCGCCTGGGGGAACGCACCGTCCTGATGGCGGACGCCGTGATGCTGCTGGCCGTGTGCCTGGCCTACGGGTTCGGGGGCGACGTGCTGCCCAGAAGGGCGGCGTTCTACCTGGCCTGCGGCGCCTACGTGACGGACCAGTTCCTGTTCCCCGTGCAGATGGCCCGCAACACCTACCTGTCGAAGATCGCGGAGACTCGCCGCGACATCAGCGGCGCACTGGGCCTGAGCGTGAGCATTGACCACGCCGTCAGCATTCCCATCGCCATGGCCGGGGGCTGGCTCTGGACCAGGTTCGGCCACCAGTACGTGTTCGCGGGGGCGGCCTGCATTGCCGCGCTCACGTTCATCGCCGCCTCGTTCGTGCGGCCGGGCCCGCCGGAGCATCCCGCCCTGGTGGAGAGCCCCGAGGAGGCCTACGAGGACGCGCGCCGCGAGGCGTTCTGAGGCGCCCTGGCGATCATTCCACGGTGACGCTCTTGGCCAGGTTGCAGGGGCGGTCCACGTCGCAGCCGCGCTTGGCGGCAATGTGGTAGGCGAGCAGTTGCAGCGGCACGGCGTCAACGACGGGCACGAAGGCGTCGAGCGTGGCCGGCACGAAGATGGTCCGCTCGGCCAGCTCGGGCAACCGCGTGTCGCCTTCGCGGGCGACGGCCAATATGCGGCCGCCCCTCATCCACGCCTCCGAGCCTGACGGTGCCCTCCTCATGCAGGATGCGGCCGCGGAACGCGTTGCGCGCGGACTCCGGCTGCTCGAAGATCTCCTTCAGCATGAAGTGCGGGTAGCCGCCCCGCTCGATGGCCGGCAGGTCGAACGCGATCTGCTCGACCTCCTTGCTGACCGGCGCGGCGTTGAAGTCGCAGGTCTCGTAGCCGTCCTTGCGCAGCAGGGCGGCCTCGCCGTCGTCGAGGTAGACCACCCGGCGCGTGTGCGACACCAGCGCGGCCGGGGACGTCATCCACGCGCGGCCGGCCGCGTCCCCGCATCGCCGTGGATCTCCTGGAGGCTGCGCACGTCGAACTGGCCCTTCTGGAGCGCCTCGATGGCGCCGGCGGCCGCATGAGCCGCCGCCACGGTAGTGATGAGGGGAATCCTGTAAGTGACGGCGGCCCCACGGATCGTGATCTCATCCTGGCGAGGGATCGGGCCGCTGGGGGTGTTGATCAGCAGGCCGACGTCGCCGCTCTTGATGCGGTCGAGGATGTTGGGACGGCGGGCGTCCGCCAGCTTCGGCACGGCCGCGGCCTGCACACCCGCCGCGCGCAGGGCCGCCGCCGTGCCCTCGGTGGACATGATGTCGAAGCCGAGCTGCGCCAGCTTCCGGGCCACGGGCAAGATCCTGTGCTTGTCGGAGTCCTTCACGCTCACGAACACCGTGCCGCTCAGCGGCAGGGGCTGACCGGCCTCCATCTGGGACTTGGCAAAGGCGAGCGCGAAGCTGGGTGCCAGCCCCATGACCTCGCCGGTGGACTTCATCTCGGGGCCGAGGATGGGGTCTACGCCGGGGAAGCGGTCGAAGGGCATGACGGATTCCTTCACGGCGAAGTACGGCGGCTGAGGGTCGGCAGTGACGGCGAGCTCCGCCAGCGTCTTGCCTACCATGACCTGGGCGGCGACCTTGGCAAACGGCACGCCGGTCGCCTTCGAGACGAAGGGAACGGTCCGCGAGGCGCGGGGGTTGATCTCCAGCACGTAGACCGCCTCGTCCTTGACGGCGTACTGGACGTTCATCAGGCCCACGACGTTCAGCTCGCGGGCCAGCCGCCGCGTCTGGTCCCTTATCTCCTGGACGATCCGGGGCTGCAGCGAGTGGGGAGGCAGCACCATGGCGCTGTCGCCCGAGTGCACGCCGGCCTGCTCGATGTGCTCCATCACGCCAGCCACCACCACGGCTTCGCCGTCGCAGACGGCGTCCACGTCCACCTCAATGGCATCGTCGAGGAACTTGTCAATGAGGATCGGGTAGTCGGGCGCTGCGGCAATCGCCTCCCTCACGAAACCCTCGAGCTGGTCCTCGCTCCACGCGATGACCATGGCCCGCCCACCCAGCACGTAGGACGGTCGGATCAGGACAGGGTACCCCAGCCCGGCGGCGATGCGATGCGCCTCCTCGAACGACGTGGCCGTGTCACTGGGGGGCTGCCGGATCTCGAGCTTCTGGAGCAGCTCGCGGAAGAGCTTGCGGTCCTCGGCGCGGTCAATGGCGTCGTGCGACGTGCCGAGTATCCGCACGCCGGCGTCCGCCAGCGGCACGGCGAGGTTCAGCGGCGTCTGGCCGCCGAGCTGCACGATCACGCCGTCCGGCTGCTCCCGCGCGATGATGCCGAGCAGGTCTTCCAGCGTGAGCGGCTCGAAGTAGAGCCGGTTGGCGATGTCGTAGTCGGTCGAGACAGTCTCGGGATTGGAGTTCACCATGATGGTGTCGTAGCCCATCTCGCGCAGGGCCAGCGCGGCGTGCACGCAGCAATAGTCGAACTCTATCCCCTGCCCTATCCGATTCGGCCCGCCGCCGATGATGAGCACCTTGGGCTTCTCGCCCGCGCGGCTCTCGTCTTCCCGTTCGTAGGTGGAGTAGTAGTAAGGCGTATACGCCTCGAACTCGGCCGCGCAGGTGTCCACCAGCTTGAAGACGGCTTCGATCCCTTCCGTCAGGCGCCGCCTGCGGACGTCGCCCTCTTTCGAACCGGTCAGGGCCGCGATCTGCCGGTCGGAGAAACCGTTGCGCTTGGCGCGGCGCAGCAGCTCGGCGCCGAGCCCGCCGTCCCGGCCCGCCGCCGCGATGGCGGCCTCCAGCTCGACCAGGTCGCGCATGTTGTGCAGGAACCAGGGGTCAATGCGCGTCAATGCGGCTATCTCGCCCACGGGCACGCCGGACTTCAGCGCGTGCTTGACGTAGAACAGGCGGTCCGGGTTCGGCCGCGCGAGCATGGGGCGCAGCCTGTCCGCGTCCACCCTGGCCTCGCCGACCTGGTCGAACCCGCTGAGCCCTATCTCCAGCCCGCGCAGGCCCTTCTGGAGGGCCTCTTTGAAGGTGCGCCCGATGGCCATCGTCTCCCCGACCGACTTCATGGACACCGTGAGCGTATCGTCGGCGCCGGGGAACTTCTCAAAGGCGAACCGCGGCAGCTTCACCACGCAGTAGTCAATCGTGGGCTCGAAGGAGGCCGGCGTCTCACGGGTGATGTCGTTGGGGATCTCGTCCAGCGTGTAGCCGAGGGCCAGCTTGGCGGCGAACTTGGCGATGGGGAAGCCCGTGGCCTTGCTGGCCAGCGCCGAGGAGCGGGAGACCCGCGGGTTCATCTCGATGGCCACCATGCGCCCCGTGCGCGGGTGGACGGCGAACTGGATGTTGGAGCCGCCCGTCTCCACCCCCACCTTGCGGATGATGGCGATGGCCGCGTCGCGCATCCGCTGATACTGCTTGTCGGTCAGCGTCTGGGCCGGGGCGACGGTGACCGAATCGCCGGTGTGGACGCCCATCGGGTCCAGGTTCTCGATGGAGCAGATGATGACGACGTTGTCCTTGCGGTCACGCATCACCTCCAGCTCGTATTCTTTCCAGCCGATGACCCCCTCTTCGATAAGGACCTCGTTCACGATGCTGGACTCGAGGCCGAAGGCGACCGCCTTCTCGAATTCCTCATAGTTGTAGGCGATGGAGCCGCCCGTGCCGCCGAGGGTGAAGCTGGGGCGGATGACGAGCGGGAAGTCTATCTGCCGAGCGGCTACGTCGGCCTCGCGGCGGGAGTGGACGGCGCGGCTGCGCGGCAGGTCAACGCCGATCTCCTCGAGGGCGGCGCGGAACAGCTCCCTGTCCTCCGCCCGCAGGATGGCCTCGTAGTTGGCGCCGATCATCTCCACCCCGTGTTCCTGGAGCACGCCGGCCTGCCAGGCCTGCACCGCCACGTTCAGCGCCGTCTGCCCGCCCAGGGTGGCCAGCAGCGCCTGCGGCCTCTCCCGTTCGACGATCCGGGCCAGCGCCTCCACCG
The DNA here is from genome assembly GCA_001303885.1 of Planctomycetes bacterium SM23_32. GTDB lineage: Bacteria > Planctomycetota > Brocadiia > SM23-32 > SM23-32 > SM23-32. The sequence goes on from LJUE01000161.1 coordinate 5,158, forward strand.
TGATCGGCTCCACGTAGGTGCGATCGGCCATAGCGGGATCGGTCATGATGGTGGCCGGGTTGGAGTTGAGCAGCACGATCTGGTAGCCCTCCTCGCGGATCGCCTTGCACGCCTGCGTGCCCGAGTAGTCGAACTCGCAGGCCTGGCTGATCACGATCGGACCGGAGCCGATGATGAGGATCTTCTCGATGTCGGTGCGCTTCGGCATGGCTGCCCGTATCGTGCCTGGCGGCCCGGTCACTCCCACTCGATGGTGCTGGGCGGTTTCGGGCTGATGTCGTAGACGACCCGGTTGACGCCCCGCACTTCGTTGATGATACGGCTCGAGATGCGCCCCAGCACCTCGTGGGGCAGGCGCACCCAGTCCGACGTCATGCCGTCCACGCTGCTGACGATGCGCAGGGCAATGACGTTGGCGTAGGTGCGCTCATCTCCCATGACGCCGACGGTCTTCACCGGCAGGAGCACGGCGAAGGACTGCCAGATGTCGCCGAACCTGTCGTAGTCCCGCAGCTCCTCCAGGACGCGGGCGTCGGCCTCGCGCAGCACGCGCAGGCGCTCCTCGGTGACCTCGCCGACGATGCGCACGCCCAGGCCGGGCCCCGGGAACGGCTGGCGGCTGACCGCCCCCTCAGGCAGCCCCAGCTCGCGCCCGAGCTCGCGCACCTCGTCCTTGAAGAGATCCCGCAGCGGCTCGACGAGTTCGAAGTCCATCTCTTCCGGCAGGCCGCCCACGTTATGGTGGCTCTTGATG
>LJUE01000162.1 GCA_001303885.1 Planctomycetes bacterium SM23_32
GACCTCGCCGTAGGGCCCGCCAGCGGCGGGGTGCGCCTGTACCTGAACGCCGGCCGGGGCCTGTTCATGGACGCGGAAGAGCTGTGTGAGCTCCCCGTGCCGGCCGACCTGGAGGTGCGTCTTCTGGTGGCCGCCGACCTGACCGCCGACGGGGCGCCCGACCTCTTCGCGGCCGGCGCAGGACGTTCGCCCGTCGTCTTGGAGAACCGCTGGCACCGGCGCCCCGACATCGCCTACCTTGTCGTCAGGCCCCGGGGCGCGCGCGGGGTGTTGGGGAGCATCGTGCGCCTGCGGGACTCCGGCACGCAAGACGTGCTGGCCTCATCGCCCTGCCCCCCGTGCGCCGTCTGCCCGGCGGAATGCTGCTTCGGGGTCCGTTTCCTGCCCAGGGCCGTCGTCGAGGTCCTGTTCAGCGACGGCGCGGCGCGTCCGGTCGAGTGGGCCCGAGCCGCTGCCGGTGAGGGTCCGCTCAGCGTGGCGCGGCCATAGCAGCGGGTGGGCAGAGGGAGCCACCTCCGTCTCGCCCGCCGGTCATTTAGTCCAGCCGATCCGGTTCTCGTAGGCGTAGTGCAGCGTCCCCAGCGCCCGCACGGAGACGGTCATTGCGTAGACCCCGACGACCTCGCCCACCAGCAGAGACGGCAGGGCCGCTCGCAGAGCCCCCGCGCCCGCCATGACGGCCACGTAGAAGATGTAGTAGACGACGTAGGGGCCGATGACCTTCGCCACGGCCGGGAAGGTAAACGTGGGGCTGATGGCTCCTGCGGAGTCGGCCGCGGCGACCGCCAGCAGGTTCATGGGGAACATGAACAGGGAGAGGGCCAGGCCCGCCGCCAGGACGCCGGCCCACGCCGTGAGCGGCCCCCCCGTCGCCAGACTCTCCAAGGTCTGGAGCGCTTCGACCTTGCCGATGAACCTGGCGAACCCGAACGCCAGCATCAGCGGGATGCCGCTGCCGATCCATGCCGCCGCCTGGAGACCGAGCGGCCGCAGCACCGACTCGTAGAAGTCTTCGTAGCGCGGCAGCGAGGGATCAGCCGTCGCGTCGTAGGCGCTCTGCCGAATCATCTCGAACTGGTACATGGCCAGGATGCCGGCCAGCGCGATGGCGAGGATCAGTCGGAGGATCAGGCCCACGAAGGGCACAAAAGAGACGAGGGGCGACACGGCGTGCAAGAGGCACCAGCCGAGCAGCACCCACTTGGCGCTGCCGCGGAAAGGATAGGCCCATGCATCGGCCAGGTAGAACCACCAGGTCCGCCTCTCGGCGGGCCGGGGCGCGGCGGGCCCGGCTTCGGCGGTGGCCGGCGCCTCGGATGCCGCCGCCGGCGTGACGGGCGCTGCCGCTGCGGCGGCCTGGACGGGGGCGAGCGCTGCTCCGTCCAGCTCCAAGTCGTCCGCCCATTCGCCCGGGGCGGCCCCGGACGGCTCCTGCTCGGCCGCGGCGGCTGCGGAGGCAGCGGGCTCCGCCAGGTCCACCTCGCGCTAGTCGGGCCATTCGTCGGCGGCGGCCTTCGCGGGTGCCGACGCCTCGGCCTGGGCGGAGGCCGCCAGGTCGAGCTGCGAGTCCCTCAGGGCGTACCTCGGTTCGTCAGGCTCGGCAGGCTCCTCGGCGGCCGGCTTCTCCCTGAGCCTGCGCGCACCCAACCTGCCGTCGGGCCCTCCGACGGCGTAGTAACCCCGTCCGCAGTTCGTGCAGTAGAAGGTCTGACCGGGCCCGACCGCTGGCAACTGGATGACGTCCCCGCAGCGGCATCGCAGCTTCACGCGGCTCACTCCCTTCGGGAGGCGTGCCGGTCCCCCGGTCGTGCGCCGGCGGGCTCAGCGGGGGAGGCGTTCCTTCCAGTAGTCGAGCTGCCGCCCGACCTCGGCCGGGGACGAGGACCCGTGCGAGCGGTAGTTCTCCACGCAGTTCTGCGCGCCGAGCGCTCGGTAGACGTCCTCGGCGATGAGCTCACTGAACTCCCGCATCTGCTCCAGGCTCAGCTCGGCCAGGCCCGCGCCGTCGGCGGCGGCCGCCCGCACCGCCCGGCCGACCGCCTCGTGCGCCTCGCGGAACGGCACGCCCCGGCCCACCAGGTACTCGGCCAGGGCGGTGGCGTCCATGTGGCCCTCCGAGCAGGCGCGCGTCAGGTTCTCTTCCTTGAAGGCCGTCGTGCGCACCAGCTCGGCCGCGACCGACAGGCAGGCCTGCACGGTGTCGGCAGCGTTGAAGAGGGGCTCCTTGTCCTCCTGCATGTCGCGGTTGTAGGCCAGGGGCAGGCCCTTGAGCGCCGTCAGCAGGGCCATCAGGTCGCCGTAGAGCCGCCCGCACTTCCCGCGCAGCAGCTCCAGCACGTCGGCGTTCTTCTTCTGGGGCATGATGCTGGATCCGGTGCAGAACGACTCGTCCAGGTCCACGAAATCGAACTCCGGGGTTGACCAGATCAGCCACTCCTCGGCCAGCCGCGACAGGTGCATGGCGATGAGGCACAGGTCGAAGGCCAGCTCCACGGCGAAGTCGCGGTCGCTCACGGCGTCCATGCTGTTGGCGAAGCAGGCGTCGAAGCCCAGCTCCCTGGCCGTGCTCTGGGGGTCGGTGGGCAGCGAGGTGCCGGCGAGCGCGCAGGCCCCCAGCGGGCTCACGTTAACGCGGACCAGGCAGTCGGCGAGCCGCTGCCGGTCGCGCTCCAGCATCTCCACGTAAGCCAGCAGCGCGTGCGCCAGCAGCACGGGCTGGGCGTGCTGGAGGTGCGTGAAGCCGGGCGCGATGAGCTCCCGATGCTCCTCGGCTTTCTCGACCAGGGCGCGCTGTACGTTCGTCAGGAGTGCCGTGCAGTCCCGTATGGCGTCCCGGCACCAGAGCCGCAGGTCGCAGGCGACCTGGTCGTTGCGGCTGCGCGCGGTGTGCAGCTTGCGCCCGGCGTCGCCGATGCGGGCGATCAGCGCCGCCTCGACGTTCATGTGCACGTCTTCGAGGGGCACCTGAAGCTCCAGCTCGCCGGACTCGATCTCCTTCTCGATGTCGCGCAGCCCTTCGCGGATCTGGACCAGCTCCGACTCGCTGATCAGCCCGCAGCGGGCGAGCATCTCGGCGTGCGCTACGCCGGCGCGGATGTCGTGCTTGTAGAGGCGCTTGTCGAACGAGACGGACTCGCTGAACTGCTCCACCAGCTCATTGGTGTCCTTCTCGAAGCGCCCGTCCCAGGGCTTCTTCATGGCGGCAGGTTCCTCTTGCGGGGATACTGCGCGGGGCGGCGCCCCGGCGCGCACCTACTCTATGGCAATGCCGCGCCTATTTCAACGCTTGCCACGGCTTGGCCCGCTCGGGCAGCCGACGGCGCCGGGCGTTGATGCGACGTGGGCCGGGGGTATAATGCGTCCGGCCGTCGGCGACCCCGGCGCCACGCTGTTGCACCGCAGGGAGGGAGCGCGATGACTCAGCGGTTCTACGCGCCGTCGCAGTACCACCTGAACCTGATGGGAAAGACCGAGCGGGAGTTCGCCTGGACGGGGCAGGACTTCGGGCCGTGGCAGGGGGGGCTGCGCGCCCGGTTCGAGGAACTCATCGGGCGGCTCCCCGAGCAGAAGGTGCCGCCCCACGTCGAGGAACTCGAGCGCGAGGAGACGGACGACTACGTGCGGATGAAGATCGTCTTCACGGCCGAGGAGTGCGCCGACGTGCCGGGCCACCTGCTGGTGCCCAAGGGCGTTGACGGGCCGCTGCCGGCCATGGTCTGCGTGCAGGGCCATAACCCCGGCATGCACCTGTCCATCGGCGAGGCCCGCGACGAGGAGGGCCGCCAGATGCTCCTGGGCGACCGAGACTTCGCCCTCCAGGCCGTCCGCAACGGGTTCGTGGCGCTGGCCATCGAGCAGCGCTGTTTCGGGGAACGCGCTGAGACGCTCCAGGAGCAGCGCTGGGAGCACGGCTGCCTGGACGCCGTCTTCCATTCGCTCATGCTGGGCAAGACGGTGGCGGCCGAGCGCGCCTGGGACGTGATGTGCGCCGTTGACCTGCTCCAGGAGCAGCCGGAGGTGGACGCGGACCGCATAGCCTGCATGGGCAACTCGGGCGGCGGCACGGTCACCTTCTACGCCGCCTGCCTGGACCCCCGCATCAAGCTGGCCGTGCCTTCGTGCTGCTTCTGCACGTTCGCCGACGCCCTGATGCGCATCCAGCACTGCGGCGATAACTACGTGCCCGGCATCCTGCGCGTGGCTGAGATGGGGGAGCTGGCGGGGCTGATCGCGCCGCGCAAGCTCATCGTCGTGGCGGGCGAGAAGGACGACATCTTCCCCATCGAGGGCACCAGGCGGGCCTTCGCCACCGCGCAGGCCATCTACGAGGCCGCCGGCTGCCCCGGCAACATCCGGCTGGTCGTGGGGCCCGAGGGCCACCGCTTCTACGCGGACCCGACCTGGCCCCACATCGTGGAGATGATGGACTGAGCGCGCGCCGCCGCCTTTCCGCTTGCGCCGTTTGCCGCGCGTGCTATGCTCTGCGGTGGCGTTGCGCGATGCTTCCTGTGCGTGCGGGGGCCGGGACCATGTCAGACACAGTCAGGTTCGGCGTGTCGCTCGGGCTTGATCTGCTCGACCAGTTCGACACGCTCATCAACAAGATGGGCTACGATAACCGCTCGGAGGCCGTGCGCGACCTGATCCGCCAGAAGCTGACCGAGGAGCAGTGGCAGGCGCCCGACCGCCAGACGTTCGCCGCCGTCATGCTCGTCTACAACCATCACAAGATGTCCCTGCCGTCGCGGCTGACCGAACTCCAGCACGATTCCCTCGCCAAGATCATCGGCTCCTTTCACGTCCACATTGACAGGCACAGCTGCCTCGAGATCATCGTGATGAGGGGCAAGGGCAAGGACCTGCGGGCCCTCGGCGAGCGGATGATCAGCCTCAAAGGCGTCAAGTACGGCAAGCTGAACCTGGGGACCAGCACCGAGGACATTCACTGACCGGCCGACAGCCGACTGCCGCCGGTCAGGCCCGCCTGAGGCGTGAGCAGCATGGACTTCACAACGCTCGTTGAGACGCGGCCGCTCGTCGTGGGCGACGGAGCGATGGGCACGCAGTTGATGGCCCGGGGCCTCGCCGCCGGCCGGTGCTGCGAGCTGTGGAACGTGGAGAACCCGCAGGTCGTCCAGGCCGTGCAGCGGGAATACGTGGAGGCCGGCGCCGACCTGCTGCTGACCAACACCTTCGGCGGCAACCCCGTTGCGCTCGCCCGGCACGGCCTGGCGGACAGGACCGAAGAGCTGAACGGCGCCGCCGCAGCCATCGCCCGCCGGGCCGCCGACGGCAGGGCCCTGGTCGTCGGCGACATCGGGCCGACCGGCAGCCTGCTTGCACCCCTGGGCGAGCTGAGCGTCGCCGAGGCGCGCGACGCGTTCCGCCGCCAGGCCGAGGCGCTCGTCGGGGCCGGCGTGGACGCCGTGCTCTGCGAGACGTTCCAGTCCGGCGACGAACTGAGGGCGGCCCTGGAGGCGGCGCGCGAGTGCACCGATCTGCCCCTGATCGCCAGCATGACGTTCTCGCCCGAACCGAGTGGGCGCTACCGCAGCATCATGGGCGAGGCGCCGGAGGCGGTTGTGGGGCTGGCCGAGCGGTTCGCCTGCGCGGCGTGCGGCACGAACTGTGGGCAGGGCATCGAGACGATGGCACCACTGATCGGGCAACTGGCCGACCTGACCGACCTGCCGGTCATCGCCCAGCCCAACGCCGGCCTGCCCAGGCTGGTGGGCGGCCGGGCGGTCTACGAGCAGGCGCCGTCCGTCTTTGCGCTCCACGTCGTGCGGCTTTACGAATCCGGGGCGCGCATCATCGGCGGGTGCGACGGCACGACGGCGCAGCACGTCCGCGCGCTGCGTCTGTTTGCCGATTCGCTCTGAGGGGCG
>LJUE01000163.1 GCA_001303885.1 Planctomycetes bacterium SM23_32
GAGACGGTGACGTGAAGGGCATTGCCGCCGAGGCGGCGGAGCGCATGCAAGAGCTGAGCGGCGCGCTGCTGCGGGAAGTGACCCAGGCGGCCGAGGAGGACCTGCCCGGTGGTCCGCCGTGCGAGGTGGCCGCAGCGCTCGCGTCATGCGAGGAGGCGCAGAGGGACCTGCTGGCCGACGTGGTTCTGCTGAACGGGCACCGGCAGTTCCTGCGCCCCCGCTACATGGACCTGGGTGAGCTGCGGCGCGAGCTGAAGGAGCGCGAGGACGGCGGCCAGTTTGCCCTGGTCAGGCTTGTGCCGTTCCTGCGGGAGGAACTCCGCAAGAGGGGTCTGGAGACCTCGGAGCGGAGCATCCGATCGTGGTTCGACGAGGAGTCCGAGGCAGGGCAGGCGCCGTACTGCGTCAGGAGCATCCTGCGGGGCGTCAACGGCGAGTTCGCCACGGGGCTGATCCCCCTGGAAGAGCTGGTGGGGCAGGAGGACGCCGACGCCTGGCTGGAGGAGGCGCGCCGCAGGTTGAGCTTCCGCAGTCACAGCGCCATGCACAAGGCCATTGCCGAGGTCAGCAGCCTGAAGTACGACTGCGTGCACAAGGCGCTCAGCGGCAAGCGAAAGGCCAAACGCATACAAGCGGAGATAAAGTACTGCCTGGACAAGTGGCTGGAGGACCTCGAAGAGGGGCGCGAGCCCGCCATTGACGAGGACTACCTGGGCGTGCCCGTAGAGCAGATGCACGACCTGATGGCGGCCCTGGAGAGGAAGTTCCACACGAAGGAGGAGCTATACCGCCTGATCTCGCGCACGACGGGCATCAAGACGGGCTCGGTGCGGCGTTACTTCCAGAGCAACGGGCAGCTGAAGTATGCGCCGCTCTGCGTGTTCCGTTGCGCCAGGGAGCTGGCCACGACGAACAGGCTGCCGCGGACGCGCGTTTCCTACTTGACTGACCGGCGCACGCGTAAGGTCGCCGTGGAGATGGCGCAGCGGGCGCAGCAGATGCTGATGCGCTGGCGCAGCGAAGGCGAAGGCTCGGAACTGGAAGTTGCCTACAGGGAGCTTCGGCGGGCGCTGATCGTGACGATCAAGGAGCGCCGGCACAAGGCTCCCGTCCTGATGGAGCAGTAAACCGGAGATCCTCCCACCCCGGGGGAGGCCGCCTCGAGCTGGCGATTGCCTTGGCGGCCTCCCCCGTATCTTGTACGCGGCAGGACCCGTCCCTCAGGTGCCTTCCTGCCAGCCGGCCATGTAGTCCTGCTGGCGGCGGCTGAGGGAGTCAATGGAGATCCGCATCGTGCGCAGCTTCAGGCGCGCCACCCACTTGTCTATCTCGTCCGGCACGGGATGGACAGCGGGCGGCAGCTTGCCGCGGTTGCGCACGGCGAACTCGGCGGTGAGCGCCTGGACGGCGAAGCTCATGTCCATCACGCAGGCGGGGTGCCCCTCGGCGGCCGCCAGGTTGATCAGCCGCCCCTCGCCCAGCAGGTAGAGGCGCCTGCCGTCCTCCAGCCGGAACTCATCTACGTTGGGGCGGACGTCGCGCGCGATGGCCTCGGCCAGTTCCGAGAGGTCGCCGATGGCGATCTCGACGTTGAAGTGGCCGGAGTTGGCCAGGATTGCCCCGTCCCTCATCTTCAGGAAGTGCTCCTGGCGCAGCACGTCCGTGTTGCCTGTCACGGTGACGAACAGGTCGCCCTGCGAAGCCGCCTGGCTCATCGGCATGACGGCGAACCCGTCCATGGCGGCCTCCAGCGCGCGGAGCGGGTCCACTTCGGTCACTATGACGTGCGCGCCCATGCCGTCCATGCGCGAGGCCAGGCCCCGCCCGCACATGCCGTAGCCGGCCACCACCACGTTCATGCCTGCCAGCAGCACCCCTGTGGCCCGCAGTATGCCGTCTACCGTGCTCTGGCCGGTGCCGTAGCGGTTGTCGAACAGGTGCTTGGTCATCGCGTCGTTGACGGCAAAGACGGGGAACTGGAGCACGCCGTCCGCCTCCATCGCCCGCAGCCGGTTCACGCCGGTCGTGGTCTCCTCCAGGCTGCCGAGGATGCAGGGCGCCAGCTCGGTGCGCTTGGTCAGGATGGTGGTGACCAGGTCGGCGCCGTCGTCAATGGTCACGTTGGGCTCGTGGGCCAGGGCGCCGGTGATGTGGCTGTAGTAGGTCTTCTCGTCCTCGCCTCTTCGAGCGAACACGGGGGTGCCGTAGCTCTCCACCAGGGCGGCGGCCACCTCGTCCTGCGTGCTGAGCGGGTTGGACGCGCAGAGCACGAGCTCGGCGCCGCCGGCCGTGAGGGTCCGCGCCAGGTTGGCCGTCTCGGCGGTGATGTGCAGGCAGCCCGAGATGCGCACGCCTTCGAGGGGCTTCTCCTCCTCGAAGCGCTCCCTGACCTCCGCCAGGACGGGCATGGCACAGTCGGCCCACTGCACCCGGCGGACGCCGGCCTCCGCCAAAGACACGTCGGTTATGTCATAGTCCATGTCTGCCCTCGGTTGGATGGTTGCCGACTGGGGGCGGCCTCACAGGCCGGCCTTTTCGCGCAGGAGGTCGGCCTTGTCCGTTCGTTCCCACGTGAAGTCCGGCTCGCTGCGCCCGAAATGGCCGAAGGCGGCCGTCCCCTTGTAGATGGGGCGTAGCAGGTCCAGCGCCTCGATGATGGCCCGTGGGCGCAGGTCGAAGCACTCGGCCACCAGCTCGCCGATCCTCGCTTCGGGCACCCTGGCCGTTCCTTCGGTGTTGACGTGCAGGGAGACTGGCCTGGACACGCCGATGGAGTAGGCCACCTCGAGTTCGCAGACGTCGGCCAGCCCGGCCGCCACCACGTTCTTGGCGGCGTAGCGGGCGGCGTAGGCCCCGCTGCGGTCCACCTTGCTGGGGTCTTTGCCGCTGAAGCAGCCGCCCCCGTGACGCGCCCGGCCGCCGTAGGTGTCCACGATGATCTTCCGCCCCGTCAGCCCGGAGTCCCCGTGCGGGCCGCCCACAACAAACCGGCCCGTCGGGTTGATGTGGTAGGTGATGTTGTCACCGGCGAACTCCTCCGGCAGGCAGGGCTTGACGATCTCCTCGACGTAGGCTTCCTCCAGCTCCGCGCGGCCCACGTCCGGGTCGTGCTGAAGGCTCAGCACGACCGTCTCCAGTCCCAGGGCTCGCAGGCCGTCGTAGCGGACGGTCACCTGGCTCTTGCCGTCCGGGCGCAGGAAGGGGAGCGTGCCCTCCCGGCGGATCTGCCAGGCGCGGTGCATGATGCGGTGCGCCAGCATGATGGGCAGGGGCATCAGCTCGGGCGTCTCGTTGCAGGCGAAGCCCACCATCATGCCCTGGTCGCCCGCCCCTTGCTCCTTGCCCTTGGCGGGGTCGGCGTTCACGCCCATGGCGATGTCCGGCGACTGGCGGTCCAGACAGACCAGCACGGCGCAGCCGTCCGCGTCGAACCCGTAGGTCGGGTCCGTGTAGCCGATCTCGCGGATGGTCTGCCGCGCCACGTCGGCGTAGTTGACGGTTGCCCTGGAGGTGATCTCGCCGGCGATCAGGGCCATGCCCGTTGTGACCAGCGTCTCACAGGCGACGCGGCTGTGCGGGTCCTGCTCGATGAGCGCGTCGAGGATGGCGTCGCTTATCTGGTCGGCCACCTTGTCCGGGTGGCCCGACGAGACCGACTCGGAGGTGGAAAGATACTGTCCGTTGCGCATGGCGCGTCTGGTGCCTCAGAGGGTCGTTGGGTTTGGTTGAGTGAGGTCAGACTATAGCAGAAAGGCCCCCGAGCCGCAACGCGCCCCGCAGCGGTCGGTGGACGACGTCGCTCACGCCGGCTCAGGCACGGCAGGGCTCCTCGGCGGGTCAGGCGCCCGCCACGCGCGGCATCCAGAGAGGCTCCTTGCCCATCTCGGCGAACAGCAGCTTCACGATCAGCTCGCTCTTCAGCTCGGCGCGCGCGGGGTCGTCCCACAGGTTGTTGATCTCGCCCGGGTCCTCCTCGAGGTCGAACAGCTCCCCGTAGGGCCGGTTGTAGTAGACGGTGATCTTGTAGCGGCGGTCCACGCAGGTCTTGGCGTGGATGCTGGTCGGCTCGTGGCGGTTCTCGACGATGACGCTGTCACGGACGCCGTCGCGTCCGCCGAGCAGCACCTCGCTCTGGTCAACGCCCGTCATGCTCCGCGGCACGGGCAGGCCGGCCACGCTCAGCAAGGTGGGCGCCGTGTCCACCAGGGAGATGAGCGCGTCCGAACGCGCGCCGGCGGGGACGCGGCCCGGCCAGCGCACGATGAAGGGCAGTCTGATCATGTCCTCGTAGTGGAACGCCCCCTTGGCGATCAGGCCGTGCTGACCGTAGAAGTGGCCGTGGTCGGTGGTGAAGATCACCAGCGTGTCCTCGGCCAGTCCCAGCTCGTCCACTTTGTCCAGGATGCGGCCGACGTGCTTGTCCATCAGGCTGATCATGCCGTAGTAGACGGCGATGTCCCTGGCCAGCTCGGCGTCGTCGTGGACGTGAGAGTGGAAGCCGTGCATCCAGTGGCCGCTCTCGCGCCAGGGGCCGAAGTCGGGCTTGGGCTGCTGGGTGAGCTGGAAGTGGGGCGGGTTCTTCCCGTGCTCGCCCGGCGTGACGCGGGGGACGGTCAGCTCAGCCGGGTCGTACATCGTGTCCCACGGCTCGGGGGCCAGGTAGACGGGGTGCGGGTCGAAGAAGCTGGCCCATAGAAGGAAGCTGTCCCCGGCGCGGGCGTACTGCTCCAGCAGGGCCTTGGTCCGCTCGGAGATCCACGTGTCGTAGTGGTAATGCTCGGGGATGAGCCACTTGCGCTTCTGGCTGTCGTTGTTGCCGGTGGGGGGGCGGAAGTAGTCGCGCCAGTTCGCCAGGCCGTTCTCCTCCATCCAGATGGCGTAGTGCTGGCCGACGTGGGCCTCGTCGGTGTGGTTGCGGGCCAGCTCGACGTGCTCGAAGCCGTAGAACGGGCCGTGGAAGTCGCGCCAGAACTCCAGGTCCTGCAGGACAGGGTAGCTCTCCAGGGAAGGGAACTCCTCGGTGCCGGCCAGCGGCTGCAGGTGGCACTTGCCCACCAGCGCCGTGCGGTAGCCGGCTGCCGCAAAGTCCTCGCCCATCGTGTGCTCGTCCTCGGAGAGCTTGGTGCCGAGCGACCAGGCGCCGTGCTGGCTCGGATAGACGCCCGTGATCATGGACGCCCGCGTCGGCGTGCAGGTGGGGTTCACCGTGTACGCCCGCGTGAACAGCGTCCCCTCGGCGGCCAGCCGGTCCAGGTGGGGCGTCTTGATCTCAGGGTTCAGACATCCCAGCGTGTTCCAGTGCTGCTGGTCGCTGGTGATGAGCAGTATGTTGGGCCGGTCCTGGGGCATCATGGACCTCGGGCTATCGCCGAGAGAACGGGACATGTTACTGCCTGCGCGTCTCGATTTCAGGGGAGGCGCCCTGCCTCGTTACGGGAGGCCCGTCGCCAGCCCCCGCGCCGGCGAGCAGACTGCGGCCTGCCGGACTGTCGCCGCCCTCTCGGCTGCCGCCATGGGCTCAGCTGGCGTCCGCCACGTCGTCCAGTCGGCAGGCCAGGCCGCGGGCGCGGAGCGCGTCACGCAGCGCGTCCGGCTCCAGCTCAGCAGGCTCCGTGCCCCGCCGGGCGCAGAGCCCCGCCGCCGCGCCGGCTATCTCGCCGGTGTGCGCTGCGGCGTGGATGACGCGCATGACCTCCCACGCCTCGCCGGCCGCCGAGATGCAGCGGCCCGCTGCGAGCAGGCCCCCCACCTGCTGCGGCAGGAGCGCCCCGTAGGGCACTTCCCACACCTCGCCCGGCCGCCACCAGTTCGCCACGAGGCCCACCGAGTCCTCGAACCGCCGGCCCGCCATGCCGTCCTCCAGGGCAGCCCGGCCGGCGAT
>LJUE01000003.1 GCA_001303885.1 Planctomycetes bacterium SM23_32
GCAGGCCGTTGAGCGCCTTCCACAGCGCGATGGTCTCGGCGTTGGCCGGCAGCGCGGCGACTTCCGCCACCCGGGCCGCCAGTTCGCGCAGCACCTTGCGGTCACTTGCTGTCGTAGGCGTCATCGTCTCCTCGGCACGCGCTTTCCTGCGGTGCGTCCGGAAGGGCTCATCTCGAGTAGTTGAGCGCACCGGCGGCGCGGTTTCAAGCCGCGGGGGCCCCCATGCCTTGACGCCCCGCTCAAGGCCCCTTGTTGACTGTGGCGAGATGTTCTGCCCTAATCCCGTGCACGTTATCCCTCTGGAGGAGCAGCGATGGACTGGAACGCCAACTGGATCTGGCATCCGGAGACCGGGAATCCGGACAACTTCTACCTCTACGCGCGGCGAGAGTTCCGGCTCGACGAGGTGCCCGACGAAACCACGGTGCTGGTCACGGCCTCGGCCCTCTACAAGCTCTACGTCAACGGCGAGTATGTCGGCCGGGGGCCGAACCCCAGCGACCCGAGCCGCTACTACTACGACGTCTACGACTTGACCGGCCGCCTGCAGGATGGCGTCAACGTCGTCGCCGCCATCGCCTACTGCTACGGCCCCATCAACCAAGGGGTGCTCAATCAGAACTGGGGCCGTGGCGGGTTCCTGCTGGAGATGCGGGCGCCCGGCGAGGACGGCAGGGCTCTCGTGGTCACGGACGATTCGTGGCGCGTGCTTCAGTCCCCCGCCTGGAAGCAGGACATGCCCATCAACTGCAACCTCTACGGCGATTTCAAGGAGGAGTTCGACTCCCGCCGCGAGCCCGAGAGCTGGATGGAGGCCTGTTTCGACGACTCGAGCTGGCTTGCACCGCGGGTCCTCGGCCGGCCGCCGGTCGAGCCCTGGACCATGCTGGTCCGCCGCGAGATTCCTTTGCTCGGCGGGGAGCGCGTCTACCCCGTCAACGTCTATTGGGAGAGCGCCAGCGTTACCTACTCCTGGCGTGACGACTGGGAGGTCTACCGCGAGTGGAACCTGGTCCCCGGCAGCACGCACGCCAGCAGGGACGGCCAGGATTGCCGCGTGTTCAAGACTCACGAGGACTTCAGCCCCTCGATCACTCTGGACTTCGGCCGTGACGTGACCGGCTGCCCGGAGATCACCATCTCCGAGAGCGCCGGCGGCGTCGTGGATGTCCTCTACGGCGAGGACCTGTACCTGACGCGCGTGGATACTTGGGTCCTCAAGGGGGGCCGCCAGGTGTTCCAGCCCTTCAACCGCAGGACCTTCCGTTACCTGAAGCTCCTCTTCCGCGAAACGCCCGACGTGATCCACATCGGGGAGGTGAGCATGCTGATGGACACTTACCCCGTCGAGCACAGGGGTGAGTTCCGCTGCTCTGACGCCCTGCTCAACCGCATCTGGGAGGTGGGGCGCTATACGATCCGCATGAGCATGCTCGACCACTTCGTGGACTGCCCGTGGCGCGAGCGCACCCTCTACGGTGGCGACATGTACGGCGAGAACCTGATCGCCCACTACGCCTTTGGCGACCCTCGCCTGAACGCCAAGTGCCTGCGCCAGATGGCTCACATCCAGTACGAAAGCGGCGCGCTGCCTCCCTACGGGCCGTATCGAGGCTGCGATGGCTTCTATCCCGCCTGGTCTGCCTTCTGGGGCCTGGCTCTGTTGGACCATTTCGCCTTCACCGGCGACGGCGAGCTGCTCGACGAACTCTGGCCCAACCTGCGCCGCCTGCTGGACTGGACGATCCGCGAGAGCGACAACCCCGCGGGGCTGATCGGCCGCCCAAGCAGCGACCCAAGGGATGCACCCGGCGCCGCGGAGATGGATGCCTATGAGCGCTGGGCGGCCTGCCCCAGGGACCGCTACGACGCTTGGGACAACTTCCCGTTCCAGCCGCTGCTGCGGCGAAGCGCCGAGGTCGCCGACGCGACCGGCAAGGGGGCGGAAGCAGCCCGATACCGAGCCGCCGGCGAACGGATGGCGGAGGCCCTGGTCAGGAACCTGGTCGATCCCCAGACGGGCCTCGCCAGCGGCTCCACTGCGGGCCCGAGCCAACACCCGAACCAGTACTACAGCGCCCTGCTGCTATGGGCCGGCCTGGCAGGCTGCGGGGACGGCCAGGCGCTGGCGCGGCGCATGTTCGCGCCGGACGTGGACCCGATCGCCCACCCGTTCCACGGCCTGTTCCTGGCCGGGGGCCTCTATCGCTACGGCCACGGCCAGCGGGCCCTGGACTTCATGCGCGAGTACTGGGGCAGCATGCTTGAGCGCGGGGCGACGACGTTCTGGGAAAGCGATTTCAGCCTGACCTGGCCGGATGGCCAGGTGCTCAGCCGCGGCGTCAGCTACTGCCACGGCTGGTCGGCGGCGCCCACCTACGTTCTGCCGGCCTACGTGCTCGGCGTGCGACCGCTGGAGCCCGGCTTCCGGCGCGTGCTGGTCGAGCCGGAACTCGGAGACCTGGACTGGGCCGAGGGCCGTGTGCCGACGCCGCATGGGCCGGTCTGCGTGAACTGGTCCCGCGGAGCGGATATCTTCCGCATGGAGGTCGCCCTCCCGGCGGGGTGCACGGCGCAGGTGGTCCTGCCGCCCGTGGCAAACGCCCGGACGACCGTACGGCTGAACGGACAGGAGGTGCAGGCCGAGAGCCGGCTCGACCGCCGCGTGCTGGACATCGGCGAGGGACGCCACGTGGTGGAGCTTGTCCCGCGACGGTAGCCGGCATCCCGGCACGCGGTCTGCCCCGAGTCTCGCGACCCGCGCCGCAGCACTGGACCCCGATTCGTTGGGCGCGTTCAAGCGGGCAGAAGCCCTGCATCGGCCTGCTCCCCCTGGACGTGGCGAGGGCGACGGTGGTCCGGACCTGGACGCCGCTACTCAACTTCCGTCGCGGCCGTGATGGCCAGCAGCGCCGGCGTGCCCCAGCGCGAGCCGGCCTGGGCGTCGTACTTCATGTCCACCGACTCGATGGCGACCTCCGGCCGCGGGTTGCGCCACTGGAAGGAGAAGAGCGCCGCGTAGGGGCCCTCCTCCTGGCCGGCCGGCCGGGCCGCCCACGCCAGTGCCGCCTCCGCCAGCCCGTGCGGCTCGTCCATGAGCCAGTTCCCCGCTCCACTCTCGCAGCGGATCGGCACCGTCTCCGTTCCCCCGTCGGCGTAATGGACGACGTAAACGAAGACGGGCGGCGGGACGGGATTGTCGCCGGACGGCCGCCAGGTCTGCGCCCGCTGGTAGGTGTGCAGGAAGAACAGGCAGTCGGCCTTGCGCCCGACCGGGATGCCGGTGACCTCCTGCGCCAGGTCGCCCTTCGCCTGCGGGCCGCCCAGCATGATGCACGAGGGCACGGGCGAGGTCCGGAAGTCAACGATCTGGTAGGGCACGCCCGCCAGCCGCGTGAGGCCGGCCGGCGCGTGGGAGACGTCGGCACTGCCCTTGAACCAGCCGCGGTCTTTTGTCATGTACTGGTTGCACTTCTCATAGATTCCCACCGGCTCGAAGGCCAGGTTGCCGAGCGTGAGCATCCTGCCCCCGCTGAAGTTGGCGTGCAGGTTGTGCAGCAGCGACGCCACGATGGACTCCTTCTTCTGGGCATTTTCCGGGACTGGCTCGGTTGCCAGGATATTGAGCTGGTTCAGGACCAGTCCGCCCGTGCCCATGGGATACCTTACCAGGCCGCCGATGTTCAGCAGGGGCTTGACCCGGGCGTACCACTCGGGCGTGCGGGCGACCTTGATCCATAGGTTGTCAATGCCGGTCGTCGAGCCCACCTTGTTGAAGTCCGCCAGCTCGATGGTGATCCTGCCGGCCGTGACCGGTTCGTCCAGGTGGAAGTCCTGCCGTTCACTGCGCGGCTCGACCGGCAGCGAGAGCGGCTCGGCCGCGCCGTCGAAGTAGAGGTTGACCTTCTGCGGCGTGCAGTAGTGGCCGTTAAGGGCGATGCCGAAGTCGGTAATCGTCTCCGGTCGCGGAAGCCTGAAGGTGATCTCCGGGTCCTCGCACGCCAAGTAGAGGATGAGCTTCCAGGCGTCGTCGCTGACGAAGCCGTTGACCACGTTGCGCTGATAGGCGGCCGGGTCGTCCGCCCGCCCGGCACTGCGGGCCGTCGGGTCTCCGAACATGGCGAAGCGCCCGATCCCGTCCAGGTCAACGATCCAGGTGAACTCGTCGTCCACCATGTACCTGGTCCCGGCCCAGTTGAAGATCCTCTCTTCGCTCTCCATCGCTACGTCCCGGATGGTGATGCCGGCGGCGAGCGGATCGCGCACGGCGGCGACGGTGACGCGCTCCCTCTCGAAGGGACGGATCACATGTTCGACGCCGACGATCCTGTTGAAGTCCGCCAGGCCGTCCGGCGTCAGGCCCCAGGCCATCAGCCATCCGCCGCCCTGGGTGAATGCCTCGACCGCGGCCGGGCTGTCCGCCAGCGCCTTCAGGTTGGCCGGGGTGGCGTCGAAGACGATGACCTGGTGCTTCCCGGCCCGGATCGTGGCGAGCAGGTCGTCGGAGGCGTCGTACTTGAGCCCGGCGTGGCTCAGCAGCTTCGCCCGTTCGTCCGCCCCGTCCATGATTACCGCCGCGTCGCGGTGGATCGGGCGATAGTCGGCAGCGTGGGCGAGCATGTTGTCGAAGAGCCGCGCGGCCACGGGATCGGTGGGGAGCTTCTCGCCGACGACCATCTGGCAGAGGAGGATCAGGCCCTCGTTGACCGGGCAGGCGGCGATGGCCGAGTAGCCGAGCCGCTCGTCGCAATGGGCCAGCGAAGTGGCGCCGGTGGTCGCCTTGGCGTAGGCGTTGCGGTAGACGAGGTGATCCCCGGACCACGTGAAGAAGTCCTGCTGCTCGAGCCCCGCGAAGACCGGGTGCAACGGGTCCTCCATGAAGGCGATGCGCCCGGCGAAGTCGGTCACGCCGAGGTCAGCCGGCAGGGCCAGGTGGCGCATCGGGTGCGCCTGCTCCAGCGCGACGACGACCTTGCCCTCGCCGGCCAGCGAGAGCCAGCGCGGGTCGGTGGACGTGCGGGCGTCGAGAGCATCCGTGCCGAGCAGGACCACCCGGGCCGACTCGGGAATCTCGTCAAGGGAAGCGACCTGCGTGAACGGGATGCCGCGGGCCTTCAGCCGAGCGACGGCCGTGCCGTGCGGGTCGATCACCACCAGCCCGTCCTGGGTCAAC
Source organism: Planctomycetes bacterium SM23_32 (assembly GCA_001303885.1). GTDB lineage: Bacteria > Planctomycetota > Brocadiia > SM23-32 > SM23-32 > SM23-32. The sequence goes on from LJUE01000003.1 coordinate 5,174, forward strand.
TTGGGCTTCGGCCCGGCGTCGGGGTCGATCACCGCGACATCCTTGACCTCGCGGAAGACCTCCTTGCCGCCCCGCCGGCAGGTGAGGATGAACTGCCCCGCGGTGCGCTCCTTGACGTCCGGGACGCGGAAGGTGATGGCGTACTCCTTGTGCTCGCCGGGCGCGAGGAGGAAGGTCTGCTGCTCACCGGCGACCTTGCGGCCGCCCAGGTCCAGTTCCCAGCCGGCCTCGATGGGGTCGGCATGGTGGGTGTCGTTGAAGACCTTCAGCGTGCGGCCGACCCCGCTGCCGCCGCCGAAGGTCCAGTTCCACTGGCGACAGAAGACGCAGACGGGCTTCATGGAGTTGTGGTGGAGGTCGGCCATCTGGAAGGAGGATCCCGAGACGTAGGTGGCGTCCACGCCGTGCCAGCGGTAGCCCTCGTAGAGCATCTTGCCCAGCAGGCCGGCGCCGCGGTAGGCGGCGGGCCCCCAGCCCACGAAGGCGCCCTCCCCTCCGAACTGCGCGAAATCGGACGGCTGGTTGCCCTGCACATAGTAGCTCTCGCCCATGAAGATGGGCCGGTCGGGCACCAGTTGCCACGGCTGGGTACCCCAGCCCGGCAGCACGTCTTCCTCGTGCGCCTGGTAGGCGCGATGGAGCGTGTAGGCCTCGTCGGGGTAGTAGCGCCAGTGCATCTCCATGTAGTGCACGCCGTTGACGGGCAGCGAGTTGTCTTTGAGGCAGTTGCCGCCGTCCACCATCGCGGGGCGGGTGGGGTCGAACTCCAGGATGGCCTTGCACACGCGCGAGATGTACGGCTCGACCTTGTCCGTTAGGCCCAGGTTGCGTGAGTTGATGAAGGTGACCTCGTTCTCGATGGACCATATCTGAATGGAGGGGTGGTTGCGCTCCTGCTTGATCTGGGCCTTGAGCTGCACCAGCCAGTTGTCAAAGAGTTCCGGGCCGGAGGCGAGCTTGTGCAGGTAGTTGGCGCCCATTGCGTCGAGGATGCCGCTGCGGCGCACGACCACGCCGTTGCGGTCCATGAAGTCCAGCACTTCCTCTTCGCCGACGCCGGGGCCCAGCGGGCCTGAGAAGAGCGCTTCGCCCACGAAGCGGTACATGTTCTGGCCGTCCCCGCGCCAGACGGCCAGGCACTCCTCAAGCGTCTTGCCCTCCGTTGAGTCGGCCCACCCGTACCAGGGCACGCCGTTGAGCGTGAAGTCCGGCCCGTCCCAGGTCCACTCGCGGAAGCCGAACTTCGTGCGCGTCTCGTCCAGGACCTTCCCATCCCGCATCACCTTCGTGACGGCGTAGTACTGGTTCGGGTCATCCGGCCACCAGAGCCGGGGGTTCTCCCAGCTTTCGGCCATCTCGAAGACCGTCTCCCTGCCGGCCGGGACGATGATCTCACGCGGGGAGAACGTCTTCTCCGGCTTGCCGCCGTCGAGGGGCACGATCTCCTGCGTGACCTGGACGGTCTGGTCGGCGGACGTGGGGTTCAGCACGGTGATGTCCAGCGCCAGCTTCCCATCCTTCACCGAAGGCTTAGCGAAGACGTCCGCCGTGTAAACCGGCCCGCCGGCCGCCACCAGCGAGGGCTCCTCCAGGATGCCGGCTCGCCCGGGATACCCGACGCCCACGTATCCGCCGATCGGGAAGTCCCAGAACTGCGTGACCCAGTTCTGCCCCAGGTTCTCGCGGGGCATGTTGAAGTACATGCGGGCGTTCTGGCCCGACTTCTCCTCCGAGAAGGCGTAGTAGACATCCTTGATGACCACGCAGATCTCGTTGACCTGCCCGGGCTTGATCGCGGGCGTGACGTCACAGTCGAAGCGCGCAAACGGCGCCTTCGTCCAACCGCAGAACTGCCCGTTGACGTGCACGCTCGCGATGAGCGAGATCGAAGGCATCCGCAGGAAGAACGAGCGCCCCTCCAGGCCCGCCGGCACGTCGACGCGCGTGCGATAGACGGACCGGTGCGCGAAGGCCAGGTCGTCCCGGGCGATCTGGTTGCTCGGGACCGCGATCGCCTTCCAGTGGCAAGCATCGGCCTGCGGCAGCGTCTCGGTCGGGCCGGTGCGGTCTTCGACCAGTTGCTCGTCGTAGCGGCAGATCTCCCACTGACCGCTGAGGGGAAGCTCGATCCGGGCCGGGCCGCTCAGGTCCGCGTCGGCCGGGAACTCGAAGACCTGCTCGGCGGCCTGCCGGTCCTCGTCGGTCCGCCAGTCCTGGCCGGGCTTGAAACTGCCGTTGGGATGGAACTCGCCCTTGAAGACGCACATAGCGTCGGAGTCGTAGACGATGCGCTGCACGACCTGCTTGCCGTCCTGCTCCTTGAACCAGGGCACCAGGCGGATCTGGAGCGCGTGCCGCCCGGCGGCGAGACCCGCGTCGCCCATGTGCATCCAGGCTACCTCGTTCCACATGGCCAGCCTGGTCAGGTCCGTGGTCAGGTCCGTGGGCCGAATGGGCGCCCACCGTCCGTCGTCCACGCGCCAGTCGAACGGCGCGCGGACGAACTCCATCCCGATGCGGTTCCAGACCTGATATGTCCCCGCCGAGGGCGCCTGGAACTCGTAGGTCAGGATCCCGCCGCCCTCCGGCAGGACTTTCTGCGTGTCCTCCGCCGTCAGGGATACCTCCAGCCAGGTCCCCTCGGACAGGGATGGCACGCCCTGCCACTCGGAGGGGGCGACCTCCATGTTCACCCTCGTGGGGTTCTCGCCCTCCATCCAGACAAACTCCGCCCCCGAAGCGTAGCAGGCCGAGAGCACACCCATCAGGCCGACCGTCAGAACCCGGCGCACGTTCATGTCCTCTCCTTCCGCGCGACACACGCTTTCCACTTCACATCAGCCCATGCCCTGCGTCCTGGTCCCAGGGGCCGCGACAGGTCCCAGGCACGGACGCAGGCAGGACAGCGGGCTCGCCAAGGCTAGCGCCTGCCCCTGGAGCCGTCAACTGTTCGGCAGGTGTTGGTCTGGTTGCGCCATCAGCCGGCGATCGGCGTCAAATGGCGCTTGTCAGTGCAATGTGGGATCCCCCTACTCCGCCTGCAGGATCACGTACTTGGCGTCGCGCGGCATGGCAAACCGGACCGACCCGCCGTCGCGCTCCAGGGCCACCTGCCCCCGCGGCATGCCGCTCATGTCCAGCACGACCGCGCCCGTTATCCCGGCGTTGGCGACCGTGACGGTCAGGTCGTTGGCGACCACGCGCCACGGCGGGCCGCCGAAGCTGACCACCTCGAAGCCCTCGTGGCTGCCTCCCTGCTGGTCCTCCCAGGTGACGGGCTTCTGCTGCCAACCGGTCGGCCGGCAGAGCGTACCGGCCTGCACCAGGATCTTCGCCGAAGACGCCAGGGGCTGGTCGTCCATGGAGACCACCAGCACGCTGGCGTAGTCGTTGCCGCTCTCCAGCCGCACCGTGCCCAATTCGATCGGCCCCGCCTTGCTCAGGAAGCCCGTGGCGCCCTGCGCCTTCGGCGCGCTCAGCGCGCAGACGCCCGTGCCGTAGTCCCAGACGATCTCGCCCGTCACGGACCGGACGACCTGCGCGTCCCTGTCGATGTAGGGGGCCAGGTCCGCGACCTGGCTGGCCGACGAGTCCTCGCCGTAGGTGACCTCAACGGGGCCGACCAGGAACGCCAGCCTGTCCACGTCCTGCTTGATGCTCGATTGCGGCGGGAAGTCGCCCTTGTCGCGGTTGGGGTCGTAGCTCCCCTCCTCGGCGATGATGGGCACGCGCAAGTCCCACATGTCCTGCAGGCTGCGGCGCTCGTGGACGACGGCCTCGCCCTGCTGCACGTAGCCCATGCGATAGAGCATGGCGGCCGCGGGGAAGTTGCCGAGCACCTCCGGCGTGTCGCCCGCCCATTTCACCAGCGACGGCATGTAGCCGTTCGCCGACGTGGGCTGGCGCCACTGCGGCGAAGGCTCCGGCCACAGGGGCCGCCTGTCCACCGACCCGCCGAACGCAAACCAGTAGTAGGCATCCACTCCGGTGAGCGACTGGAAGACGCTGATCAGGAACGGACCTTCCGATTCGTAGGCGCGCGGCAGCGTCCAGCTGCTCTCGGTGACCATCATCGGGTGGCCGGTCGCCTGTTTCAGGTTGATGGGCAGCCCGTTGGGCCTGACCAGCACGGAGCGGTCCTGGAACTTGTCGCCGTTGACGATCGCCCATCCGCCGTACTCGCCGATGTGGGTGTCGCCGATGTAGCGATTGGTCGCCAGCACGTCGGTCGACGTGTAGGAGTAGCGCTCGGCGTCCTCCAGCAGCACGGGGTCGGCCGACTTCCAGTTGCCGGCGTTGACGAGCTGGCGCGCGCCGATCTCCTCGCGCAGGAACCGCACGATCTCCGCGTTGAAGTCGCGCATCGTCTCCGTCCAGAACGCAAGCTGGTCCGCGACGCGGACCGCCTTGCCGCCGGCGGGCCGGCCTATCACCCTGAAGCCGTCCTCGGTCATCTCCCAGATGTTGATGAAGCGCGGCAGCCCGTTGGCCAGGTCGTCGCCGTTGACGGCCGCGCCGTTCCACGCCTGCGCGGCGGCTTCCAGCGAGCCGTACTTGGCCGCGAGCCACTCGGCGTACTTCCCGCTGATCAGGTCCAGGTTGGCCCCCGTGATGGCGCCGACGCTCCAGAACAGCAGCGAGTCCTCGTTCTGGATCTGGATGATGGCCATCGCCGGGTCGTCCTTCAGCGCGATGCCCGTATAGGGATTGACGGGCACGTACATCGCCCGCAGCCACTCCTTGTATGCGCGCTGCAGCTCCGGGTCGAAGAAGAGCAGCCCGGTCATGTTGGTCCCCTCGCGGGGCGACGTCCACGTGCCCGTCGGCTTGACGGATGCCGCCCAGTACGGGGAGGCCGTCATGTAGATCCCTTCCTTCTTCATGGCGGCCACGAACTTCCAGAGCTCGTCGCGCGTGCCGACGTCGAAGTCGGTCATTGCCTGGTCGTCGCCCTTCGGCGTGATGTTGCCGTGGAAGCGGACCATGTTGACGCCGCGCTTGGCCAGGAACCGGGCGTGGTCCTCCAGCAGGCCCTCGATCTTGGTCGTGTGGGCGCCGCTGTTGACGGCCCAGAACCGGATCGGCTGCCCGTCGCCGCGCACGAAGTCGCGTCCGTCCTCGGACAGGCCGATGAACCCGTGCTCGCCGGCCACCGTCTCGTTCAGCGATCGCAGGTCCAGCAGCGCATCCGGGCGGAAGTAGTCGCGGCCCGGCTCGAACGCCCAAGTGCCCTCCTGGGCAGGGGCCAAGCCTGCCAACGCGGCCAGCAGTACCATGGCCATCAGTCCAGTCCAGCCGATCACGTTCCTCATTGGTGTCCCTTGTGCCCTAACGTGGCTCGATCTGTGGCGGGTCTTACGTAACCTGGGAAAGTCGAGGACGAGGACGGTCACGGTTCAGGGCGCGCCCGTCCGTCCCGTCGTCCGCCGCTCTCGGTGTCCGTTGCGCCTCTGCGTCTATACTCCCCCGTATGCAGCCAGTGCTGGCGCACCTGGGCCCGTCGAGCGTACCGTAGCCCCGCGTTCAAGCATTGTCAAGCCCGACCGTGGCATGCTCATCCCCGCCATCCGATAGCCTCGGGGGTGCGGTACGCCGGGAACAGCGCTTTCGGGCGGGCCTGATCCCCGGGGCACTTCGCGGCGACACCGCCGCCCTCAGGCAGATCTGCCGGCATGCTCCCCGCCTCCATGTGTTGGTGTGAGATCACCATGAGGAACGGAGCGAGGGCGCCTGCGCCCCGGAGGTCCCGTCGCACAGGCGTACGCTTCGGCCTGCGCTGGTCAGACCAGCAAGGTGGAACAACCGCGGACAGACCTGGCCTGCACCCACTGGGCCGCCGGTCGCTGTGTTACCCTCGGGCCGACCGCATGCTGAGGTCAGGTCCGAACGGCTCTGACCGTGGCGGGGATAGAGGCCCCGGTGCTATTCTGTCATGCTCGCCAGTTGCGGCCTCAGCCAGTGGCGCTCTGCTGTGGATGCTCATTGGGAGGCCCGCCGTTCTGTGGAAGCCGGGAGCGGCAGTCGACAGACGTGCTCACGTGACTGCGGACCGAACGTCAGGGCGAAGGGGAACTTGCGATGGCGGAACCGTTCTTCGTCTGGTGCGACACCACGGGATTGGGGCGGAACGTCTTCGTCTTCTTCCGGCGCAGCTTCAGGCTGGCTGGCGACCCGGACCAGGACAGCCTCGAGGCGACGCTGCACCTGTTCGCCGACACACGGTACCGCCTGTGGGTCAACGGCGCGATCGTGGCCTACGGGCCGGCCCGCTTCCTGCCGAGCCACCCGGAGTACGATACGGTGGACCTGCGGCCGTGGCTGAAGAAGGGCTTCAACACGCTTGTGGTCGAGGCCAACACCTTCGGCGCCAACAACTTCCAGGCCATGCCCAGCGTGGGCGGCTTCATCGCCTGGGGGGAAGTGCAGACCGGCGACGGACAGGTGGACCTGAGCACGCCCGGCGAGTGGAAGATGCTGCGCACCGATGCGTGGGACCAGGAAGCACCGGCCTACAGCTTCGCGCAGGCGCCGGCCGAGATCGTTGACATGCGCGTGGTGCCCGCCGGGGTGCACGGCCCGGCGTTCGACGACCGCCACTGGCCCGCCCCCGTTGTCGTGGAGCGCCAGGACGCCTGGGGCGAGCCGGCGCCGCGCTCGATTCCGATGCTGACCATGGACCTGTACGAGCCCGAGAAGGTTCTCGTCCATAGCCCGCTCGCAGACCGGGAGGAGGTCGTGGGCGCCCGCGTGCCAGGCGAGAAACCGTACGCCGGGGGCCAGCGCGTGCGCTGCTGCTTCGGCACATACATCTTCTCCCCATGCGAGCAGGACGTGACTCTGGGCGCCTTCTGGGGCCCCCTGTTCCTCAACGGTCAGGAGATCGCGTCGGTCCGGCATGCAGTCGTGGCCAACCGTCTGGACTACCCGGTGTGGCTGCGGGCCGGGTGGAACTTCCTCTATGGCGAACCGGAGATCGTGAGCACGCGGTGGGGCATCCTGATCGCACTGCCTGGCGGCAGAGGCCTCGTTGCATCGGCCGACAGGGACATTGACTGCCCCGAGACGATGGTCTTCTCCCAGGCCGTGCCGGAGGACGTGCTGTGCGCGGCGCGCGCCGCCGGCGTGCCGACGGAGATAAGCCAGATGCCGGTGCTGGACGTGCCGTGGCACAAGGCCCGGCGCGGGGAGCCCATACCCCTGCCGGCGCGCCTGTCCGGGTGGGACACGCCGCTCTCCCGCGTCGTCGAGCAGCCGAGCACCGTGCGGGACCTGTGCGTGCCGGCAGGCCGGGATTGGGTGGTGGTGTTCGACTTCGGCAAGCAGTTCATGGGGCACATCGCGCTGGACGTGGAGTCGGCGCCGGGGACCATCCTCGACGTGGCCTACGACGAGCGGCTGAGGGCGGACGGCCTGGCGGCCATGTTCCGTGCCAATCCGGCGGCGGTGGACAACGCCGACCGCTTTGTCACCTCCGGCGGGCGCGAGCGCATCGAAGGCTTCCGCTCTCGCGGCGCGCGCTACGTGCAGCTCGCCGTGCGCAACGCCGCCGAGCCGGTGACGCTGCACAGCGTCGCCGTGCGCAACACGCTCTACCCGATGGCGCCCGAGGGGCGCTTCGAGTGCTCCGACCCGGTGCTCAACTGGACCTGGTCGGCGGGCGTTGAGACGATCCGCATCACGATGGAGACAGTGCTGAACGCGGACTCCTGGCGCGAGCGGGCGATGTACTGCAATGACACGGTGGTGATCTACAACAGCTTGGCGACCTTCTGGTCCGACCCGGCGATGATCCGCCGGTGCCTGCGCCTCTACGCGCGCAGCCAGAGCCCCGAGGGACTTCTCTGCGGCGTGGTGCCCGCCTGGTGGACGCCGGGCACGGGCGCGGTCCACTTCTGGACCGCCCTCGTGCACGACTACGTGCAGCGCACGGCGGACCTGGAGCTGCTGCGCGAACTGTGGCCGAACGTTCTGCTGGCCCTCGCCGCCCCCCAGTTCACGCCGGGGCCGCGCGGGCTGCTCGGCGACGAGGAGCAGGTCGTCTGGTTCGACCAGTCGCCAACCGCTCAGAGCCAGACGGGCGAGAACGGCGTGTTCAACGCCCACCACTACGGCGCCCTGAGACGGGCTGCGGACCTGGCCGGCATGCTCAACGACGGCGAGGCGGCCGCCCAGTTCCGCGCGCGGGCGCGCCGCTTCAAGCGCGCCTTCCAGGCGCTCTGGGACGAGAAGACCGGTCGCTACGCAACGACCTTGCACGACGGCCGGCCCGACCCCGGCCCGGCCCCCCACGCGAACGTCCTGGCCCTCTACTACGACCTGGCCGAGGGGGATAGGGCCCAGGCCGCCCTGGCCTACGTGGAGGACTACCTGAGCGACGAGAAGTTCCTGGGCACGGCGCACCTGGAACTCTACTTCCACTTCTGGGCGCTGGAGGTGCTCTACAAGCACGAACGCGTGGAGCTGGCGGAGCACGTCATGCGCCGCACCTGGGGCCACATGAAGAACGCGGGGGCATGGGCGCTATGGGAGGCGATCTGGTTCACGCAACAGGACACCGGCCAGCTGTGCCAGGGCTGGGCAGCAGCGCCGCTGATCGCGATGGCGCACCGCGTCCTGGGCGTGCGGCCGACTCCGGGCCGGCCTCAGGAGGTGCTGATCGCCCCGACGGCGGCAACACTGACCTACGCGCGGGGCGCGGTGGCGCACCCCGCCGGCCCGATCGAGGTTGACTGGCGGCTGCACGAGGGCGCCGAGGGCCGGTGGCTGGAACTGGCAGTCAGCGCGCCCCGGGCGCTCGAGGTCCGCGTTGCACCTGAGGGCCCGCTGGCCGGCATCCCGGTTAGGGCCACGGTCCGCAAGCCATGATCGGACGCAGAGGTTTGTGGCAACCCCGTCCCCGCGCTACACTCCACCACCAGCCGGCAAGCCCATCGGAGAGGGAGGTTGTCAGACATGAACGCACGGGAACGCTTCCACGCAACGTTCTCCTACGGGGAGCCTGACCGGGTCTTCCTGATGCCCCAGTGGACGTTCAGCGAGACCCGGCAGCGCTAGCTTCGGGAAGGCATGCCGGGGGACGTCCACTTCAGCACTTTCTTCGGCTTTGACAGGATGGAGACGATACCGCTGAACCTGGGCGTCTACCCACCGTTGGAGTCCAAGGTGGTCGAGCAGACCGCGCACTGGCGCATCGTGGAGGACGAGTTGGGAGGCCTGACCAAGCACTGGACCGACCGCGAGGTAGGCATCCCGCAGTGGCTCCGCTATCCGGTGCGCGACCGGGCAACCTGGGAGAGGCCGAAGCAGAGGCTCAACCCGGACGCGGCAAATCGCTACCCCGAGTACTGGGACTACGTCAAGCGCTGCTACGCCGACCGGGACTTCCCCCTGGGGATCTCCGCCGGCTCCTACTACGGGTGGCTGCGCAACTGGGTGGGCATGGAGAACCTGGCGCTCTGGTACTACGACTGCCCGGACCTGGTCCATGAGATGACGGAGTAGCTTGCGGACTTCGTCCTGCGGGCGATCGAGAGGGCACTGGACGAGGTGCCGGACATCGACTACGGCTCGGTGTGGGAGGATATGGCCATGAAGACCGGCTCCCTCATCTCGCCCAAGCTCTTCCGCGATTTCATGATGCAGCCCCTCAACCGGGTGACGAAGGCGCTCAACGAGCGTGGCATCGAGATCACCATGGTGGACAGCGACGGCAACGTGGACGAGTTGATCCCACTATGGCTTGAGGCCAACGTGAACCTGATCTACCCCCTGGAGGTCGCCGCGGACTGCGACGCGCTGGAGTACAGGTCGCGCTTCGGCAAGGAGGCGCTCCTGATGGGGGACGTCGACAAGCGCGTCCTGCGAGACGGCTGCTCCAAGGCACAGATCGAGCGCGAGGTCGTGAGCAAGGTCCCGGAGCTGGTTGAGGCTGGGGGGTTCAGCCCCATGGTGGACCACGCAGTGCCCCCGGACGTGCCGTTCGAGAACTTCCGTTACTACGTTGATCTCATCCAGGACATCTGCACGAGCCGCTGACATGACAGACACCACCATCCGGGTCAGCCGCGAATCCGCCGCCGAGGGCGAGATCAGCCCCTTCCAGTGCGGCCAGTTCATCGAGTACGTCTACGATCTGGTGCCGGGCATGTGGGCCGAGAAGCTCCACGACGCCAGCTTCGAAGGCCCCGACCGCTACAGGTGCACTTTCCGGAAGGAGACGGACTTCCGTGAGCGGCCCTGGTACCCGGCCGGGGCGGTGAACCGGGGCGAGTACGTCCTCGACGAGCTGGACCCGCTCAACGGGAAGGTGTCCCAGCGCATCGCCGTGCGCGGCGAGCCCTGCACGCTGGGGGTCGCCCAGGACGGCATCTCCCTGAGGGCCGGGACCGCCTGCCGACTCTCGCTGCATCTGCGCCAGGAGGGGCTGCGCGAGCCGGTCTGGGTGCGCCTGCGCGGCGTGGGCGGAGTCCTGGCCGAGGCACAGTTCCACGCGGAGCGCGGGTGGCGCAGGTTCACGGCCCGTCTGGTGCCTGTGGAAACGACGGTCGATGCCACATTCGCCCTGGAGTTCCGCGGCCCGGGCACGCTCTGGGTCGACCAAGTCTCCCTCATGCCGGAGGATGCTCTCGGCGGCTGGCGCGCGGACGTGGTGAAGGCGCTGCGGGAACTCGCGCCCGGCATCATCCGCTTTGGCGGCAACACCACGGAGACCTACGACTGGCGGAACCTGATCGGGGACTCGGACCGGCGGGTGCCGTGGGTCAACGAGCCCTGGGGCGGAAGGCATCCCACCGGCGCGGGGCTGGAGGAGTTCGTACAACTGTGCAGGGCGGTGGATGCCGAGCCGCTGATCTGCGTCCGCGTCACGGGCAAGGCGCCGGCGGAAGGGGCGGCGCAGGTCGAGTACTTCAACGGCGGGCCGGACACCCCGATGGGCCGCGTGCGGGTGCAGAACGGCCACCCCGAGCCCTATGGCGTGAGCTACTGGCAGGTGGGCAACGAGTTGGGCGGCGACGAGTACGCCCGGCACCTCGCCGCCTTCTGCGCGGCGATGAAGGAGGCAGACCCGACCATCAAGCTCCTGTCGGCCTATCCGAGCGTGGCCGTCCTCCAACAGGCCGGCAGGTACCTGGACTACGTCTGCCCGCACCACTATGGGTGCGCCGACCTGGCGGGCAAGGAGGCGGACTTCCAGGATCTGCGCCGCCTGGCGGCCGAGCACGCGCCGGGCCGCGACCTGAAGATCGCCGTGACGGAGTGGAACACCACGGCGGGCGACTGGGGCCTGAGTCGGGCGATGCTATGGACGCTGGACAACGCACTCGCCTGCGCCCGCTACCACAACCTGATGCACCGCTATGCCGACCTTGTAGAGATCGCCAACCGCTCCAACCTGACCAACAGCCTCTGCTCCGGCATCATCCAGACGGACAACGCCCGGCTCTACAAGACGCCGACCTACTACGCGCAGCAGCTCTACGCGCAACTCGCAGGCGCCCGCCCTCTCACCGTCGAGACCGAGGGCAGGCTGGAGCGCAATGACGTCAGCGCGACGCTGTCCAGGGATGGCTCCAGGCTGATCGTCCTGGTCGTCAACGGGACGCGCGAGCGGCTTGAGGCCACCCTCGACCTGTCCCGCTGGGCTCCCCTGGAGCAGGAGGCGAGCGTCCGGACGCTCCTGGACACGCAGGAGGCCGGCGAGCGGGACGTGACCAACAGCTTCGACGATCCGGAGCGGGTGCGGACGGTAGTGTCCTCCGTGTCGGTCGATTCGGCGGAGTTCACCCACACGTTCCCGGCCCTCTCGCTAACGGCGTTCGGGTGCGAGGTCGCACAGTGCGGCGGCGCTACCGCGCACCCCGCCCCGGGAACCGCTCCCGGGCTGCGGTCCTGAAAGCCCGGCCCGCTGCATCCAGCAAGGTGAGGAGTTCCTCCTGCGTCTTGCCGGCGGCGCTGCGGGCGGCGGCGATCACCGTGCGGCACTCGTTGGAGTCCATGAAGCGGGCGGCTTCGAGCAGCCCGGCCTCGTCCTCCCTCGGGATCGCCAAGAACCCGTGCTTGTCGGCATGGACGAGCCCGCCTGGCTCGATCCTGCGCCCGAAGACCTCGACCGTGCAGCCCCAGCGCACGGGCACGGAGTGCGCGTGGCCCACGCAGGTGCACCTGGCCAGCGCCTTGAACCCCGCGTTGGTCATCTCGTCCACGTCCCGTACTGCGCCGTCGGTGATGGTGCCGACGCAGCCGAGCACCGCGTGGACGTTGCTGTTGACCTCGCCCCAGAACGACCCGACCACGCGCGGCTTGTCCAGGTCCTCTACGACGACGATCTTGGGACCGGGCTCGGCCGCGACGTAACGGCGGTACTCGCTCCATGCATTCGCGTTCACGTGTTCCGGGTTGCTGGGCTCGAAGACCACCGTCACCGCATAGCCGACCATGGGTCCCATCTGCGGCATGAAGTCGCGCGTCTCTTCCAAGTTGAACCCGTCGGCGGCCGGGTCGTGCGAGGTGATCTGCTCCCAGCCGTTGTAGATCGTGGGCGTGTTCCAGCGTTTCAGTTCCAGGAGTTCGGCATGGGTCAGCCGGTCGTGCATGGGAACCCTCACTTCGTCTCTTCTGTTGATGTGGACAACGCGCGGTTCCTCCTCGTCGGGGCCCGGCTCACAGGTCGGCCCCGACAGGCAGTGCCTCCAGATCACTCTCGCTCAAGCGCAGGTGGAGGGCGCGGCGCCAGCGGTGGGGCATGAAGATGTGCAACTGCCCGTCGTCAGCGAACATATCCAGGTAGGAACACTGGTAGTCGCGCCAGCCGTCGCCCTCGGCCGGCGCCAGCGCATTCACCAGGAGAAAGCGCGGCTCGCCCCAGGTGCGGCCGCCGTCTCGCGAGAGCGCCACCCACACCTGTGCCCTGTCCTCGCACCTGAAGTGCGTGCCGGTCGCGACGTTGTGGTGGAAGGCGATCAGCGTCTCACCGTCGCTCAGGTGGAAGAGCATGGGGGAAGTGTCGGGATGCACGAGCGGGGAGGGCTCCGGCGCACTCCAGGTTAGGCCGTCGTCGAGGCTGCGCAGATGCCACAGGTGGCCCTCACACGTCCTGGCCTGGGCGTAGACTTCGCCACCCCCCAAGCTGATCGGCCGCAGCTCGTCCATGCGGTCGAACTCCGGAACGTACCAGCCGGCCGGGCGGGGCCCGGGCAGCAAGGTCCAGCTCTCGCCTTGGTCTGTGCTGCGCAGGATGTACTGGCGCGTCTTTGGCACGCGGCCGCCGTGCGGTTGGTCGAACCACTGCCCCGCGTGCGTGCCCAGCAGCCACGTGCCGGCGTCGGTCTCGCACATCCGCATGACCGACATGCCCAGGAAGCCCGGGGCGTTGGCCGGCTCGATGAGCTTCACGTCGGACCAGGTATGCCCGTCGTCGTCGGACCAGCGGTACCCGATCGGAGCGTCTTCTTCGCCGCTCCACCGCCCCCAGATGGGCTGCGTGCCGAAGCAGTATATCCTGCCCGTGCCGCGCGGGATCAGCGGGATGAAGCCGTGCTGGTTGTAATCGATGTCGAACGCCACGGTCGGCCCGTGCCACGTCTCGCCCCTGTCCGGAGAGCGATAGGCGACCAGCTCGTTGACCTTCTCCGTCCGGTTGCCGTAGTGCCCGTGGGGCTTGCCGGGCAGGCAATCGGGGAACATCAGTAGGTAGTCGCCGCCCGGCGTGACTGTGGCGCGCGTCTCGAAGAGGCCGCCGTGGCGGTTGACGTGCAGGAGCCGCCCGTTCAGGGCCGGATGCATGAGCAGTCCCAGCTCTTCATTCAGCACCAGCCCAGCCGGCGGCCTGCTGGTCGAGGTCTCCCTGTCGGCGATCAGGACCGTCGGTGCGATGCCGGGATTGAGCTTGTCAGGCATTCGTCGCTCCCTCCCTCTGACGAGGTACGTGCTGGAGGCAGAACACCACGGTCAAATCGTCACGGCGATCTCGCTGTTGCCTTCGGCCGAGCATTCTGCGGCCTCGATCAGCGCGATCGCGCGGCGTCCGTCCGACGCTGGCACGGGCACCGGCCCGCCGGCCAGGAGGTGCTGCGCCATCTCAACGTAGTACTCGCCCCACGTCGAGGGCAGGTACTGGATCTCCTCCTCCGTCCTTTCGCCGTCCGAGCACCTGATCAGGCGGAGCTTACCGGGCGACTGGCACGTGAAGCGGTACTGCGGGTGATAGCCGACCCACGAGTCCTGCCCGGAATCCACGATGGCGCCCTCCGTGCCCAGTATCCTCCAGAGCGGCCCGGGCGCCGCGTCGAGGTATGAGAAGGATAGGTCGCCCACCGTGCCGTCCTCGAACCGCACCGCGGCACGGCCCTGGTCGGCGATCGTCATACTGTCCCAGCGCAGCTTGTGGAAGTAGCCGGACACGGCCTCGACGCGGCTGGGGATCAGCGTCAGCAGCCAGTCGGCGGCGTGCGCTCCCCAGTCGTAGAGGACGCCTCCGCAGACGGCCTTGTCCGCACGCCAGCCGGGCCCGGCGGGGCCGAAGTAGCCCGCCTTCAGTTCGACATGGAAAACGCGGCCGATGGCGCCTTCGCTCACTAGCTTGTGCACGAGGCGGTAGTTACCGTCCCTCCGGCGGTTCTGGAAGACGGCCAGCGTGCGCCCGGCGCGCTCGGCCTCGTGCATCATGGCGTCCGCCTCCGCCACGGTGATGCACATGGGCTTGTCCACGATCACGTGCTTGCCCGCTCGCAGGCATCG
>LJUE01000164.1 GCA_001303885.1 Planctomycetes bacterium SM23_32
CGGCCTTCGGCGGCAACATCATCGCCACCATCGTCAACCCCGGCACCCGCCCGCAGATGGCCACCGTCCGCGAAGGCGTCATGAAGATGGGCGCCCCCGAGCCGGGGCGCGCCGGCGAGCTGGTCCGCTTCGACGGGAGCCTGGACGAGTCCCTGCTGTGCGTCGAGTTGATCGAGGAGCACCGCGCCGAGCGGAAGGTGAACCTGAAGAAGGCCAACGTCATCGTCTCCGGCGGGGCGGGCGTGGGCAGCAAGGAGAACTTCGCGCTGATCCGCCGCCTGGCCGACGCGCTCGGGGCCGAGGTGGGCGCCAGCCGCGCCGCCGTGGACGCCGGGTTCATCGAGAAGGCCCATCAGGTCGGCCAGACGGGCACCACCGTGCGCCCCAAGCTCTACATCGCCTGCGGCATCAGCGGCGCCGTCCAGCACCGCGCCGGCATGCAGGAGTCCAGCAAGATAGTGGCCATCAACACCGACCCCCACGCCCCTATCTTCCAGGTCGCCCACTACGGCATCGTCGGGGACCTCAACCAGGTCATCCCCGCCCTCATAGACATCTACCGGGAACACGCGAAGTAAGGGACCGCAGCATGCCCAACTTCTTCACCGACAACGAAGACATCCAGGACTACGTGGACAACACGGACCTGCGCGACGTGGTCATGCTCTGCGAGAGGGGCTACGCCGAGGCCGAGGAGTTCGACTTCGCGCCGGCCGACTACGAGGACGCCATGGACAACTACCGGCGCGTGCTCGGCGTCCTGGGCGAGCTGGCGGCCGAGTTCATCGCCCCCCGCGCTGCCGACGTGGACGAGGAAGGCGCGCACTTCGAGGACGGCACCGTCACCTACGCCAGGGGCACGCAGGAGGCCCTGGCGCAACTGCGCAAGGCCGACCTGATGGGCGTCACCCTCCCCCGCCGCTATGGCGGCCTCAACATGCCCGTGCTCATCTACACCATCGCCATCGAGCTGGTCAGCCAGGCGGACGCCAGCCTGATGAACCTGTTCGGCCTCCAGGACATCGCCGAGACGATAGACGCCTTCGCCAGCGACGAGATCAAGGACAGGTACCTGCCGATGTTCTGCCGCGGCGAGGTGACCTCGGCCATGGCGCTCACCGAGCCGGACGCCGGCAGCGACCTGACGGCGGTCCAGCTCCGGGCCAGCTACGACGAGCAGACGGGGGCCTGGCGGCTCAACGGCGTCAAGCGGTTCATCACGAACGGCTGCGCCGACGTGCTGGTGGTGCTCGCCCGCAGCGAGCCGGACGTGGACGGGGCGCGCGGCCTCTCCATGTTCGTCTGCGAGAAGGGCCTCGGCCTGGTGGTGAGGCGCATCGAGGAGAAGCTCGGCATCCACGGCTCGCCGACCTGCGAGCTTCAGTTCAACGACGTGCCCGCCCTGCTGGTGGGCCAGCGCAGGCGGGGCCTCTCCACCTACGTGGCGTCCATGATGAACGGCGCCCGGCTGGCCATCGCCGCCCAGGGAGTCGGCATCGCCCAGGCTGCGCTTGAGGAGGCCCTCGAGTACGCCGCCCAGCGAGAGCAGTTCGGCAAGTCCATCCGTCAGTTCCCTGCCGTGCGCCAGATGCTCGGCGACATGCACATGAAGGTGGAGACCTCGCGGCTGCTCACCTACGAGACCGCCCTGGCCGTGGACATGGCGGACGGCATCGAGCACCTGCGCACGACGGGCGAGCTCGGCGAGCTGCCGGGCGGCGCAGAGCTGGCCGAACAGGGGCGCTGGTGGACGACGCTGGCGCGCGCCCTCACGCCCATCGCCAAGTATTACGCCACCGAGATGTGCAACGAGGTGGCCTACGACTCCCTCCAGGTGCTGGCGGGCAGCGGCTACATGCGCGACTACGACGTGGAGCGCCACTACCGCGACGCCCGCATCACCACCATCTACGAGGGCACGACGCAGATCCAGCACAACGCCGCCGTCGGCTACCTGCTCAGGGGCACCCTTGAGCAACGCTATGGGCAGCTCCACGGGCAGATGGAGGCGGACGGCGCCGACGCCGCGATGCTGGAGGCCCTGCGGGCGGCCCGGGGCCGGCTGGGTGACGCCGTGGACTACGCCAACGGGCAGGACGCCGAGTTCCGCGACCTGCACGCGGGCAAGCTGGTCGAGGCGGCCACGCTCATCTACAACGGCTACCTCCTGCTGCCGCCCGCCATGCGCTCGCCGCACAAGCAGGCCCTGGCCGAGAACTACGTGGCCGAGGTCCTGCCGCGCGTGAAGATGCGCTGCGACCAGGTCCTCAGCGGCAGCCGCACCTACCTGGACCGCATGCCCGAACTGCTCCACTACGAATAGCCCCTCTCCTGCTCGCTTGCCCTGCGCTTGTCGAAGGGCGCTTGCCTCCCCGCCGTTGCCCTGAGCGCCGCCATGTGGTATCCCTGCCGTTCCCGCCCGAAGCGGGCAGGGCTCCTGACTCCCTGGTGACCACATGCCCCGCCGCATCGGCTTCCACGTCTCGATCGAGGGCGGCCTGCCGGGGGCCGTCGAGCGCGCGCTGGAGCGCGGCTGCACGGCGTTCCAGGTCTTCTGCGGCAA
This sequence comes from Planctomycetes bacterium SM23_32, assembly GCA_001303885.1. Taxonomy (GTDB): domain Bacteria; phylum Planctomycetota; class Brocadiia; order SM23-32; family SM23-32; genus SM23-32. The sequence continues at coordinate 2,564 of LJUE01000164.1, forward strand.
CCCCCGTGCCTGGGGCTTCACCGAGCGGTCGCGCGAGGAATTGGAGGCGTTCCGCGAGGCCCGCGCCGCGGCCGACCTGGCCCCCCTGTTAGTCCACTCGTGCTACCTGATAAACCCCTGCGCCTCCGACCGGCGCGTCTTCCGCCGCAGCGTCCGCCGCATGGCGCAGGAGCTGGCGCAGTCGGCCCAACTCGGCGCCGACGCCTACGTGCTGCATCCTGGCAGCCACAAGGGACGCCCCCCGGAGTGGGGCGTGCGCCGCGCGGCCGGGGCGCTCGGGCAGGCGTTCGAGCAGGCCGGAGGGGCTCCCGTAGTCCTGCTGGAGAACACGGCGGCGCCCCACGGGCCAGGCGGGGACATGGAGACGCTCGGCGCGCTGCTAAGGGAGGTCGGCGGCAAGGCACCGGGGGCCGGGCTGGGGCTCGCCGTTGACTCATGCCACGCCTTCGGCGCAGGCTACGACCTGCGCGAGCCGGCAGAGGTGGCACGCCTGAAGGACGACGTGGACCGTTGCGTCGGGCTGGACCGCCTACGGCTGCTCCACGTGAACGACTCGCGCGATGAGCCGGGCAGCGGGCGCGACCGCCACGAGCACATCGGCCGGGGCACCATCGGCCGCCAGGGGCTGGCAAACCTGCTCAACGATCCCGCCTTTGCGGGCCTCCCGCTCATACTCGAGACGCCCTGGGAATCGGTCGAGGCCGACAGGCGCAACCTATCGGCCGTTAAGGCGCTGATCGGCACCGGCCGACGGGAGAGCCCCTAATGGTCAGGTCAGCATGAGCAGGGCCACCACGGCGATGACGACGACGGCGATCAACACGCCGAGCCCGATCAGCACCTTCACGCCCGTGGACATGCCCGTCGAGACCACCACGCGCTGGCGCACCACCGGCGCCTTCTGTGGGACCTGCGGCCCTGGCTTGGGCTTGCGGGACAGCAGCCCGCGCCGCTTCTTCTGCTCGCGGGTGATGCGCACCTGCGTGCGGCCCGTGCGCACGTCCCCGCCGCAACTCGGGCACACGGCGTCGCGCACGCCCAGCACCGCGCCGCAGGCGGTGCAGACCTGCCGCGCCGGATGGAGGATGTGGCCGCCCTCCTGGGGGACTTCGATGCTGGAGATGTTGAACTCGTCGCCGAACGTCGCCAGAACCTGGGTCTCCGTGCCGCACTTGGGGCACTGCACCTTATCGCCGACGGCTTTGCCCTTCGTGCTGATCGTCGCCCGGCACTTCGGATTGGGGCAGGTGACAGTATCCGACATCCCCATCCTCCCAGAATGAGGTACCTGATCAGAGGGGTAAGTTTAGACCGGAGCGGCCGATTCGTCAAGCCTCTCCGAGGCCCCACGTCGGCGCTCGTGGGAGACGTGAGGGCGGATTACGCGCAGGCCGTCAGCCCTGTCCGCGGATGATGTCGCTCATCGTGATGCCTGCTCGGCGCCGCCCCGACAGGGCATAGCGCAGGCCGCCGAAGATGAGCACGACGCCGCCCAGCGCCCACCAGCCGGCCACGCCCCAGCCCGCTCGGTGGGCCCACAGCAGGCCGAACGGCAGCCCCAGGTACCAGAACGGCGCGGCCGCGGCCGCCGGCAGGCCGGCCAGGCACTTCAGCCAGGCGGCCATCATCAACCCCACCACGGCGATGCCCGTCAGGACGAGCGTCTGAAGCTGTGGCAGGCTCACGTCGAAGGGGCTCTCGCCCGTGCTCAGGCAGGTGATGAACAGGCAGACGGCGCCGATGCCGGTGACGAGGGCCGCCATGGGCAGCACGCTCTGGTCGCGGACGACCGGCCGCGCCATCACGGAGAACAGCGCCCAGCAGGCCGCAGCGCCCAGAGCCAGCAGGTCCGCGCCGCCGGCGGCGCCGGTCGCCCCGGGCGGCCCGGTCAGGCTCTCGGCGATCATGACGCAGCCGACGAACCCGAGCAGCAGCCCTGCCGCCGAGCGCCAGTCGGCCTTCTCCGGCGTGAACCGGCTGAACAGCACCATCAGCAGCGGGGCCGCGTAGAACAGCAGGTGCGCATGCGAATGGCCGCCCCCCTCCAGCGCGAGCCCCCTGAGCATCCAGAAGCCGTAGCCCCCGGCCGCCGCCAGGACGAGGAAGTAGCTCTCCCGGCGCTGGAAGACAGAAAGGGAAGACGTCCGCCCCCCCAGGAACAGCACGAGCAGGAACGCCAGGGCGGGCCAGAACAGCAGGTGGAACTGCGCGGCGAGCATCGGCACCCCCTCGGCGTGCAACCCGCTCACCACGTAGAAGTGCGGGCTCCAGAGCAGCGCCGCCACGACACCGAGCGCGAAGGCCGCCTTCCGAGACGTGTACATGGCTGGGCTCCGCAGGGGCACGGGCCGCGCGGTACGGCCGCCGGCCCGTGCCGGCAGTCACTTTCTAATGCATGAGGGGCGCCCCGTCAACCAACGCCGACCCCTTGCTGCGCGCCCCCGGCCGAGGGCGCCGGCCGGTTCATTGACGGGACGCGCCGAGACGAGGTAGAATGCGAGAGGTGTCCCGTGCGCCGCCTTGCACGATGCGGAGAGAGACGATGCCTCTTGTCGAATGCGAACTGGCACGCGTGGTGATGAGCGAGACCCGGCACCACCAGGTCATCGTGCTGAAGGAACGGGGCGGCGAGCGGGAGATGGCAATCCTGGTGGGGCTGGCCGAGATCTTCGCGCTGCATCGCGTGATCAGCGACGAGCCCCCGCCCCGGCCCCTGACCCACGAGCTGTTCGGCTCGGTGCTGGACACCCTCGGCGTGAAGGTGCAGCGGGTCATCGTGAACGCGCTGAACGACCACACCTACTACGGACGGCTCATCCTCCAGCAGGACGGCCGCACCTTCGACGTGGACAGCCGTCCCAGCGACGCCATCGTCCTGGCCGCCCAGAAAGAGGCCCCCATCTTCGTGGAGGAGGAGGTCCTCGCCGAGGCGTCCCGCCAGCAGTAGCCGCCGCCCGCCCGGCCGTCTGCCCCCTATGCCTCGTGCTCCCGCAGCGCCCTGATCAGGGCCTCCATGTCGGGGGCCAGAGGCGCATCGAAGGTCATCTCCTCGCCGCTGATCGGATGCAGTATGGTGAGCCGGCGGGCGTGCAGCGCCTGCCTGTCCAGCAGCGGCTCCTCGCTCGGCGCGCGCTCCCCGCCGGTCAGGTCCGATGGATAAACCGCCTCCCGCCGCCCGTAGAGCCTGTCGGCGACGATCGGGTGACCGATGTGCCGCATGTGCACGCGTATCTGGTGGGTGCGCCCGCTCTGAGGATAGCAGCGGACCACGGTGA
>LJUE01000165.1 GCA_001303885.1 Planctomycetes bacterium SM23_32
CTTGAGCCGACGCGACCAGAGCTCGAGCGCCTCGCGGCCCGGCCCCGGCCCCCCGCGCCAGCTCTCCAGGAAAGCCCGCAGGAAGGCGGCGTGGTCCTCGTGCGTGGCGCCCAGCCCGGCGGTGGAGTTGGCCAGCATGCCCAGCATCCGCTCGACGCCCGGCCGCCCGGGCGGGCGGCACCGGATGCTGTGCAGGTCCAGCACGAAGAGCCGCCTCCCGGGCTCCGCCTCGGGCCGGATGCGCAGGTTGCCCGCGTGGTAGTCGCGGTGGTAGAAGCCGTTGTCCAGCAGCGAGGCGCTGAAGGCGGCCAGGTCCCGGGCGAGTTCGGAGCGGCCAGCGGCAGGCATCTGCCCCAGCTCCTCCCGCAGGAAGGGGCCGAGCCCCACCGTGCCCTCGATCTCGCGGCTGATGAGGAATCCCTCGCGGTGCAGGCCCAGGCGCCGGCGGCGGCCGACGGCCAGCACGTCGCAGGTCGGCACGGCCGCCCGCTGAAGCTCGCGGCAGACGCGCCACTCGACCTGCGGCTTGGTGGGGGCGATCAGGTGCTTGAGCCGCGCGCGCAGGTCGCGGAACTTGTAGCGCTTCACGTAGAGCCACGGCCCATCGGGGGCGGCGGGGTCGCGCAGGCGCAGCACGGTGCGCACCGTGTTGTCCTTGACGAACTCGTCGGGGCCGAGCCGGTCGGGATGGCGGGCGCGCTCGATGTCCAGCAGCGGGAGGGTCTCGGCGAACTCCTCGACGCAGAGCCACTCCAGGCCGTGGGCGGAGAGCGTTGTGGTTGGTCGTTCCACGCGGGGAGCGCGCCCCTCAGAGCCGGCCGTCGGTCGGGCCCCATGCTACCGGCGGCCGCCGGCCCCCGCAACCCCCGCCCTTGCGCCTTCTCCTCAGCCCATCTGTTCCCAGATGGGGGCGGGGCGCTCCGACGGGCCGAGCACGATGGGCTTGATGCCCGCTATCTCGCAGGCCATCGTCAGCGCCCGCACCCGGTCGCCCGGCACGCCCTGCACGTGGTTGCAGGGGAAGATGTTCAGGAACTCCTCGAACGAGCACTCCAGCTTCGCCCAGACGTGCGGCCAGGTCGGGGTGGTCTCGGCGGCGAGCTTGCGGGTCTCCTCGCGCGGCAGGTCCAGCGATTCGCCGCGCACGATGACCATGTAGGGCCGCTCGTCCCAGATGCCCACGCGGCAGAACGTCATCGGCCCCGGCGCCGCGTCGAACTCCACCGAGGCGCCGCCCGCCTTGAAGTAGTACTCCAGGGCGGGGTGGAAGGTGATCTTCTCGTAGTTCTCGGCGGCGTCGAAGCTCTGGGCCGCGTACCAGCTGGCGTGGTTGCCGCTGTTGCACCAGTCCCACAGGTCTCGCTCGGGGTGGTAGAGGCGCACGTCCATGAACAGCGCCGGCAGCCCGCCGGTCACGTATTTGAGGAGCTGCATGGTGACGGCGGCGTTCGAGTCGGCCTCGGTCGAGCAGACGACGGCGTCCTTTGGGCCGTTCCAGTCGTAGGGGTCGTTCATCATCATCTCGGGCACGTCGCCGAGGCAGACGTGCTCGGTCAGCTCGCGCTGGCCCTTCAGGCCGCAGAAGTCGAACCCCTTGTCCTCGTTGACCAGGTTCAGGGCGCAGTAGAGGCGCACCTGCGTCTTGAGCGTCTCGGGGGTGAGCATCTTGCCGTCGTAGAGGATGCGCTCGCCGAGCAGTTCGGTGAGCCAGGCGAAGCCCGCCTCCACGTCGGCGTCGTCCACCTCGTTCTCCATCACTTTGAGCAGCCAGAGCTGGTCAATCTGGCGGCAGGTGACGCCCAGGCACTTCAGCATGGGGGTGAGGTGCCAGTAGCCGGTCTCCATGCCCATCGAGTGGCCGCCGTAGAGGCCGTAGACCTCGTTGCGGATCGTGGTGACGGCCTGGGCGGCGCGGAGCCAGTCAAGGAGCTGGGCCTGCACGCCGGGGTCGTCCATGTCGCCGGTGATGCGGTGGGTGCGCACGCCGGCCTGGCGCAGGGCGCCGTCGGTGGCCAGGAGGCCCACGTTGCCGGGGAACTCGCCGTTGTTGTTCGACAGGCTCAGCACGGGCACGCCGGGGCCGAGCGTGTTGATGAACGGCCAGACCAGGAACGGGAAGTTCCAGACGTTGTAGCACATGACGGCCGAGCGGCAGCCCGCCCGGTGCAGCTCCTCGCCCACCTCCTGGGCGACGCGGACGCCGGTGATGATCTTGCTGCCGATGACGACCTCGGGCGCCGAGCCGTCCACGTTCTTCAGCTCCTTGCGGATGACGTCGGCCCACTGGTTGACGACCTGCATGTTGGCGGGGTTATTCTGCCGCCAGACGTGCTCGCGCTCGTCGTTGAGCATGGCGATGCCGATGGGTGTGCCTCTCATGGCGCCGCTCCCTGGGCAATGAGTGACGGTTGGTCGAACGGACAGGACCATTTATGCCTCCCCTAGCGCGAAGATGCAAATGGAATCGGCGGACGGCGAGGCCCGGACTTCTTGCCCGGCTCGGGCGCCCGAAGTTGACATCGGGGGGTGGGTCCCGTATAGTGGTCGGAATAACCACGCTGTGCAGACCCACCTGCCCTGGGGCGAGCAGACGCAAGATGGACCTGGCCGAGCTGATGACGCCCGTGACCGTGAAGGTGCCCCTGGAGGGCTTCGACAAGGAAGAGGCCATCGCCGAGCTGGTGGAGGTGCTGGTGCGCGCCGGGCGCGTGCCCGACCGCCAGGCCGTGCTGGACGGCCTCTACGCGCGCGAGGCCAAGGGCAGCACCGGCATCGGCCGCGGGGTCGCCATACCGCATGCCAAGCACCCCGACCTCTCGGGCGTGGTGGTGGCGGTGGGGGTGAGCCGCGAAGGCATCGAGTTCGACGCGGCCGACGGCGAACTCGTCTACCTGGTTTTCCTTGTGCTGGCCGAGACGGACAACCCCGGCCCCAACGTTGAGGTGCTGGCCGACATCGGCAACTTGATGCAGGTGCCCGGCGTCTACGAGGAGATGATCTCGGCCAGCAGCGCCGAGGACCTGATCCAGGCCGTCGAGAAGGTGCAGGTCGAGCAGTGAGCGACGTGATAGACAGGCTGCTGGAGGTGGAGCGGGAGGCCCGCGCCGTCATCGAGAAGGCCGAACAGGAGGCGGGCCAGCTCGTTGAGAACGCCCGCGAAGAGGCCCGTCGCATCGTCGAGGAAGGCCACGAGGAGGGGCGGCGCCGCGCTGAGGAGATCCTGCAGGAGAGCGTCCGCCGGCTCGACGAGCAGAGGAAGGAGCGGCTCGAACGGGAGAGGGCCAGGCTCCCTTCGGCTGAGGGCGTGGACGAGGCCGTCCTGAACAAGGCCGCCGACTTCGTCGTCGGCGTCATTGCCGGCGGCGACGAGGGGACAGACTGACGGGTCCCGGGCCGCCGGGGCCCGGTTTCGTTGCCGGCACCGGGTGAGTCCATGATCGCGACTTCCCCACTCCGCCCGCCGACCGCCTTCCAGGTGGCCTTCGACTTCCTCGGCGCGAAGCTGCGCGGCCGCAGGAGCCGCCTGTTCGAGGGCGATCGGCTGCGCGAGCTGGCCGGCCAGGGCTCGCTGAGGGATCTGGCCTGGCGCCTCTACCCGCGCGAGGAGCCCGGCGGAATCGCTGCCCTGGAGCGGCGCATGCTGGCCGACTGCGTCGCCGAGCTCGCATCCCTCGCCCGCTACCTGGACGGGGCCTACCGGGCCTTCTACGTGGCCCTGCTCGGCCGCTACCCCGTGGAGAACCTGAAGGTTGCGTTGAGGCTCTGGGGGCGCGGCGAGGGCGGCGGCGACCCGCGTGACTATCTGGTGGACCTGCCGCCGGCACTCCGCCTGCGGGTGGATGACCTCCTCGGAGCGGCCGACATCGAGGCCTTCGTGGAGGCGATACCGCTGCCGGCGGTGCGCGAGTGCGCCCAGGGTGCGCTGCCCCTCTACGGCGAGGACGGGCGGAAGGCCTACCTGGAGATGGCCTTCGACAAGGGCTACTGGCAGGGCGTGTGGGCGACGATGCCGCGGGGGATGCACGGCTTCGCGGCGCCCGTGCGGGCAGAGTTCGATGCGATGCGACTGCTCGGGACGCTGCGGGCCGCACGCAGATACGGGATGCCGTGGGAGCAGTGGCGGATGCTGCTGCCGGCCGGGCCGGGCCAGATAGGGGACAGCCTGTTGCGCGGTCTCCACGCCGACCCGCGGGCCGAGTTCGCGGCGCGTTCGCTGCGCTGGCTTGAGTCCTCCGTGCAGGAACTGGCCGCACAGGAGGAGGGCGGGGCGTTCGGGCACCTGGAGGAGCTGCTGTGGCGGCGCGCCGTGCGGCTGGCGGATCGGCAGTACTACGCCCACATGACCGGCCCCGGCGTGCTGATCAGCTACTTCTACCTGAAGAGAAACGAGCGGCGCGAGCTGTTCGGCATCGCGCAGATGCTGCGCTACGGAAGGTCCGCGCCGGAGATCATCGAGCAGATCGGCCTTTAGGGAATGCGAGCATGCTGAGTCCGGCAGCCATGCGCAAGGTGCACATCTACGTGCTGGAGCGGGATGTGCGCGAGGTAGCCCGCGCCCTGGGCGAACTCGGCATCGTCCACCTGAGCAGCAGCATCGAGGAGAGCGGCGGCCGGCTGCGCCCGGAGACCCTGGAGGAGGACATGCGGCGTTGCCGCCAGCTTGCCGACCGGGTGTCGGCACTGATGGAGCAGCTCGGCATCCAGCCGGCGCCCCGCCCGCAGGGGGAGCACCGGGCCCTGCCCGTGGCGGAGGAGGTGGACGCGCTCTGCCTGGCGGTCGAGGCCAAGGTGGCCCCCGCCATCCGGGAGCTGGCCGAAGCGCAGGAGGCCCTGGCCGATACGGAAGACATCCTTGCTGAGCTGGCCCCCTACAAGGACCTCAAGGGCGCGGTCCATCAGCTCGCCGATTCTTCGTTCCTGGACATGAAGATCGGCACGGCTCAGCGGGCCAGGCTGGCGCAGATGCAGGAGGCGATGCCGGACGGCGTGCTGATGGTGCCGCTCGGGGATGCGGCCGACGAGGAAGGTCCCGCGGACCTGATGGTGGTGGCTGCGCGGAAGCGGCGCTTTGCCATGGACACGGTGCTGCAGGAACACGGGTTCGAGCCGAAGGCCATACCGCCCTGGGAGGGGAAGGCGCCGGCCGACCTTTACCGGGAGGCCGAGCAGCGCAGACGCACTCTGGAGGCCCGCGCGGCGGGGCTCAAGGCCAGGCTCAGGGCCGCGGGCGGGCCGCATGCCGAGGCGCTCAGGAAGGCGGCCGCCGCCCTCCAGGTGCAGCTGAAGCTGCTGAGTGCAGGCCAGAACTTCGGCGCCACCTGGGCCACCGCCGTCATCTTCGGCTGGATACCGTCCGCCAAGGAAGACCGGCTGCGCCAGGCCGTCCGGGACGCCGCTGCCGACCGCGTCGTGATGGAGATCACCGATCCGGACCCGGCCGACGTCCGCGAGGGCCGCGTGCCGAGCGACGTTGTGAACTGGCCGCTCCTGAAGCCGTTCGAGCGCCTCGTGCGGGGCTACGGCGTCGCCTCGTACACCGAGATCGAGCCGACGCTGCTCTTCGCGGCCACGTTCCTGCTGATGTTCGGCTTCATCTTCGGGGACCTCGGCCACGGGCTCGTGCTGGTCGCGGTGGGGCTGCTGACGCGAAAGCACGCCGGCCGGCCTGAGGTGCGCGACCTGGGCTACGTGATCGCCGCCGCCGGCCTGGCCAGCGTGCTGTTCGGCACGTTCTTCCAGGGTTCGTTCTTCGGCAAGTCGCTGGCCGACATCGGATTCCCCCTCACGCTGGGGTTCGAGCCGGGTGCTGAACATTGTGAACCGCCTGCGCAGCGGCGACTACGAGGGCGGCCTGCTGGGGCGGTTCGGGCTGGTGGGCGTCGTCTTCTACTGGGGCGGCCTGGGCGTGGCCGTCAAGCTGGCCGTGGCCGGCGGCGGCGCAGCAGACACCTACCTGGTGGTCGGGCTGATCCTGGTGCCTCTGCTGCTCCTCATCCTGCACAGGCCCATCTATGGGCTGCTGGCCCACCGCCGCCCCGTCTGGGGCGAGAACCCCCTGCTCGGCTTCTTCGAGGGCGTGGTGGAGGCGCTCGAGATGGTAATGACCTACACGGCCAACACGCTCTCGTTCCTGCGCGTGGCCGCGTTTGCTTTGAGCCACGCGGCGCTGTGCTTTACGATATTCATCCTTCTGCGCCTGGTGAACGGGCTGCCGGGGGGGCCCGTGTGGTCCACCGTCGTTTTCGTCGTCGGGACGGCGTTCGTCATCGGGCTGGAAGGGCTGATCGTTGCCGTGCAGATAATGCGTCTGGAGTACTACGAGTTCTTCACCAAGTTCTTCCGCGGGGAGGGCGTGCGCTACCAGCCGTTCCGGCTGGAGTGAGGCCGCCCCGCGGGCAAGGAGGCGCGATGGGAATCGTAAGGGACAGAAGGGGCAGCCTGCGCCCGCTGCTGGCGGCGGCCCTGCTGCTGGGCACGTTGTGCGCGCTGGCGGGGCCGGCCGCGGCGGCCTCCGCGCAGGCGGGGCCTGAGGGAGGCGCAGCGGCGGTCGTCCCGCGCTGGGACCTGTGCCTGGGGGCGGCCATCTCGATCGGGCTCTCGTGCCTGGGGGCCGGCTATGCCATCGGCCGCGTCGGTTCGGCCGCCCTTGGGGCCGCCAGCGAGAGGCCGGAACTGCTGACGCGCAGCCTGCTGTTCGTCGCCCTCGGTGAGGGCCTGGTGGTCTTCGGGTTCCTGATCGCCCTGATCATGGTGCTCAGGCTCTAACCGAGCGGGCGTGCCGGAGGCGGCCATGGACTTCTACGTGCTTGCCGACCAGGACACCGTGCAGGGATTCCGCTACGCGGGCATTCGCGGCATGGCCGTCAGCAGTCCCGAGCAGGCCGCCGCCGAGCTGGACCGGCTGGGTCGGGAGCAGGCCGAGGTGATAGTGATCACCACCGAACAGACCGCCGACACCGTGCGCGAGAAGGTGAGCGCCATCCGGTTTGGCGAGGCCCTGCCCCTCATCGTGGAGATACCGGGGCCCGAGGGGGCGAGCGAGACCGCCCCCTCCCTGCTGGGCATGATCCGCGAAGCGGTGGGCATCCAGTTCTGACATTGCGTGACAGGCCGACATGAGTCCCGAGGAAGACGCGCTGGCCAAGGAGATACTCGCCGACGCTCGCAAGCGGGCCGAGCGCGCGAAACAGCGCGCCGAGCGTGAGG
>LJUE01000166.1 GCA_001303885.1 Planctomycetes bacterium SM23_32
CCCTCGGCATTGACGGCGTAGTACTCCCTGCGCCGCACCGCCTTCGTCTTGCCCGCGCAGTGCACCACCACGGAGGCCCCCTCCATGGCCGCGCGCAGCGACCTGACCGACTCGAGCGTGCCATAGCGCACTTCCACGCGGCAGAGCTGGCCCTGGATGAAGCGCGTGTCGCTGGTCCTGCGCAGCATGATGGCGACCTGGCATTCATGCGCGACGAGCCGGTCCAGTATGTGGCTGCCGACGAAGCCGTTCGCCCCTGTGAGCAGCACCCTCACAGCGCCTTCTCGTAGATGCGGTAGACCTTGGTCGGCCGGGCGCCCATCTTCTCCAGCGCCCTGATCATCAGGTCGTTGTCTTCGAGGATCCACGAGAACTCACCCTCGTAGTAGCCGGCCTCCACGCCTCTGGCAAAGGTGTCGTGGATCAGCAGGACGTCCACGCCCTTCCTGCGATGCTCGGGCACCACGCCCATGGTGAGCACCCGCACCGAATGCACGCGTCGCCTGCCGAGCAGGAAGACGAGGAAGCCGAACGGGAAGAGCCGCCCCTTCATCTTCCTCAGCAGCGGGCCGTAGTCCGGCAGGGCCAGGCTGAACCCCACCGGCTCACCGTCGGCTTCGGCGATCAGGGCGACCGCCGGGTCAACGACGTCCTTGAGCTGACGGGCCATGAACGCGAACTGCTCCTCCGTCATGGGCACGAAGCCCCAGTTCTTCTCCCAGGCGCGGTTGTAGACCGCGAAGGCCTTGCCCACGTCCTCCTGGAAGGCGTCCATGCGCACCGGTCGCACGACGACGGCCGAACGCTCGCGCGTCCTCTCGCACAACCGCACCAGCCGCTCGGGGATGCGGCCCGTGTAGGTGTACTCATAGGCCAGCAAGTCTTTGGCCTTCAGGTATCCGGACCGGCGCATCAGCTCGGCGTAGTAGCGTTCGTTGTAGGGCATCATGAAGCCGGGGGCGCGGTCGAAGCCCTGCACCAGGATGCCGCACTCCTCGTTGGTGGAGAAGTTCATCGGCCCCCGGATGCGCTCCATGCCCCGGTGGCCGAGCCACCTCTCGGCCACCTCCAGCAGCGCGCCGCTCACGTCGTAGTCCTCCTCGGCGTCGAAGAAGCCGAAGAAGCCCGTCTTCTCGCCCCAGAACTCGTTGTGCCGCCGGTTGACGTGCGCAGTGATGCGGCCCCGGACCCGCCCGGCATCGTCGCGGGCGAGGAAGTACTCGACTTCGATGAACGCGAAGATGGGATTGGCGGCGCTGAAGAACTGCCGGCGTTCACCCAGCAAGTGCGGCACGAAGAGCGGGTGGTCGGCGTAGAGGACCGAAGGGTACTCGATGAACTGCCGCATGCCCTTCGGCGACGCCACTGGCTCGACCGTGATGCCCATCGGCGGCTTCCTGAACGAGCGGCGACGCGGCCCGGGGACGATGCGGGGGGCTCAGATGATCCCCAGCTCCCTGCCGACCTTCTCCACCTTCTCGAGGGCGAACTCGATCTGCGCTTCGGTGTGGGTCGCCATCAGGCTGATACGCAGCAGGGCCTCGTTGGGGCCGACGGCGGGCGCCACGACGGGGTTGACGAACAGGCCCTCCTCCTCCAGCCGCTTGCACATCCTGAAGCACTGCATCATGTCGCCCACGTGGACCGGTATGATGGGCGTCTGGCAGTCGCCGGTGTCGAAGCCGCGCTCCCGGAGGCCCTCCGTCATCAGGCGGGTGTTGTGCCAGAGCCTCTGGATGCGCTCCGGTTCCCGTCGCATGATGCGCAGGGCGGCGAGGGCGGCGGCGGCGTTGGGCGGGGAGATGCTGGCGCTGAAGATCAGGGCCCGCGAGCGGTGCTTCAAGTACTCGATGGTCTCGCTGTCGGAGGCCACGAACCCGCCCAGCGAGGCCAGCGACTTGCTGAAGGTGCCCATGATGAGCTGCACCTTGTCGGTCAGGCCGAAATGCTCGGACGTGCCGGCACCGGTCGCGCCCAGCACGCCGATCCCGTGGGCGTCGTCCACCAGGATGGCCGCCCCGTACCGCTCGGCCAGCCGCGTGATCGCCGGCAGCTCGCAGATGTCGCCCCGCATGCTGAAGACGCCGTCCACGGCTATCAGCTTCCCCGCCTTCCGCGGCGTCTCGGCGAGGCGCGCCTCGAGCGACTCCATGTCATTGTGGTTGAACCGCAGCAGCTCCCCGAAGCACAGCAGACAGCCGTCCACTATGCTGGCGTGGTCCTCCCGATCGGTGATGACGTAGTCCTCCCTGCCGACCAGCGCACTGATGACGCCCAGGTTGGTCTGGAACCCCGTGGAGTAGAGGACGGCGGCCGGCTTGCCGACCAGGTCGGCCAGCTCCCCCTCCAGTTCGAGGTGGATGTCCAGGGTCCCGTTCAGGAAACGGGAGCCGGCGCAGCCCGAGCCGTACTTATCGGTGGCCTGCTTGACCGCCTCCTTGACCTCCGGGTGGTTGGTGAGCCCCAGGTAGCTGTTGGAGCCCATCATGATGACTTTCATCCCATCCATCAGCACTTCGGTGTCCTGGGCCGATGAGATGGGCCGGAAGTAGGGATAGAGGCCGGCCGCCTTGACGCGCTCGGGGTCCTTGAACTGCCGCACCTTCTTCAGCAGCGGCAGGTTGTCAGAGCCTGCATCAGCCATGAGACATCCCCGCTCACCTCTGCGTGGAGTTCCTCAGAGGCAATCATTAACGCCCGCGACGGCGAATGTCAAGTCATCAGGACCGCCTCAAGCGCCCGCCGGCGCGCCGGAAGGCCCTCCGTCGCCCCTGCGGGCCCAAGGACTTGCGTTTGCCCCGGGCGTTCGGTAACATGGTTCGGAAGTCCGTGGCCGGCGCACATAGCGCACCGGCCCGCCTGGGCAAAGCCGCCTCGAGGAGCCGCAATGGCGGACAACGAGACCCAGCAGACAGCCGAGCACCAAGAGGACCAGGGCTCGGCCACCGGCAGCTTCATGAAGAAGCTGTTCGCCAAGAAGAACGAGGCCGCCCAGCAGGGCAGCAATCCGGGCCGGCCCGAACAGGGCGTGGCCCAGATCCCATCCACGTTCCTGACGGTCGAATACGTGGACGACAGCGAAGGGATGGACGCCGCGCTGCGGGACATGAGTGAGCGCCTGCGCAAGATGGAGCAGCAGGTGACCACCATGCAGGAGACGCAGGTCCGGCTGGTGGCCGCCGTCAACCAGCAGGCCAAGGACATCGGCAAGTTCGTCGAGTCGCTCGGGCGCCGCATAGACCGGCTCTACCGGCGCGTGACCGGCGGGGAGGCCACCAGCCACGGGGGAGCCGCGGAGGCAGACGAGGACGCCGAGAGCGGCGGGGCCGCTCTCGCAGCCGGGGCCGCCCTGGCCCCTGAGGTGGCCGACAATCCCGACCACCAGAACGCCTGGCGCATCGCCCGCGTCCTGGCCGCTGACCTGGAGGCCTACCACGAAGCGGCCGTGAGGGAAGGCGTTCTGTACGGCACCTTCTACAGCGTCCTGAGAGACCCCATCGAGAAGGCACGCAGGGCCTACGAGCAGCGCGTGAGCCGGGAGATCGTGGAGGGCTACGATTACTTCTCGAAGGGGCTGGACGAACTCATAGCTCGCAAGAGAGTGGAGCTGGAGGAAGAGGGCGCCATATAGCGCGCCGCCACCTTCGGATGCCGTCTGCCCCTTAGCGAGGCCCATCGCCGTGAAAGCCAAGCTCATCCTGACAGCCATCCTGGCCGTCGCCGTCCTGGGCTCCTTCCTCCCCGTGTTGCATGCGCAGCAGGAGCGCCCCGCCCCGCCCGCCGAGCAGGCCGAGGAACTCACGCCGCGCGAGGCGGCCAAGAAGGAGGCCGCCAAGATCGCCCAGCAGGCCGGCGTCAGGGTGCAGGGCTTCGCTCAGTACTCCGACGAGTACTTCGAGAAGGCCACAGAGTCTCGCACGGTCGGCTGGATCGTGCTGGCCGCCGCCGCCCTGGGAGGGGCGCTGGCCCTGTTCTTCGGATGGACGCTGGTGAAGTCCCTGCTGGTGCCGTCCGCGCCGGTCCTGGGGCTGGCGACGGGGCTGGCGATGGCCTTCTTCGTCATCGAGGCCCTCTACACGGGGCGGCCCATATGGTTCCGGCTGCTGCTGGTAGGCGTGGGCGCCGCGCTGGGCGTGGCGGTCTACCTGTTCAGCGCGTTGCGCGCCAAGCCCGTGGCCGCCTTCCTGGTCATCATGTCGCCCTTCTTGATCATCTCGGCGTTCTTCTTCCCTTACAGCGCGGCGGCGGGCCTGGTCGTGTTCTGCATCGGCTTCCTGGCCGGCTTCTTCGCCATGATCGAACTGCGCCCGCTGGCCATTGTCGCCAGCTCCATGCTGGGGGCATGTGCGTTCCTGGCAGTTTGGGGCCTGCTATCGCACCTGATGGGCGAGCAGGCGCCGTTCGTGCGCGACTTCTTCGAGTGGCTCATCGCCAACCCGCTGATGCTCGCCATCGCGTGGGCCGTCGGCGTGTGCATAGGCTCCAGCTTCCAGTTCACCACCGGCCCGCGCGGCACGCTGGAGGGCTGATCCTCCTGCCGCGCCGCCCGGCTTGCCTGCGTGCCTGCAGCGCCCCGCCTGCCGGAGGTCCCCATGGACGACAGGCCCGTTGATGCGGTCGTGGCGGGACACGTCTGCCTGGACATCACCCCGGCCTTCGGCGAGGCGACGGGCAGGAGCGTCAGCGAGGTGCTGCGGCCCGGCAAGCTGCTCAGGATGGAAGGCGTGCGCATCGGCCCCGGCGGCACCGTGGGCAACACGGGGCCGGCCTTGCACCGGCTCGGCGTGCCCGTGGCGCTGATGGGCAAGTGCGGCGATGACCCCTTCGGCCGCATCCTGCTGGAGCGCCTGCGCGCCCTGGCCCCCGGCGCGGAGGGCGGCATGCAAGTCGTGCCGGGCGAGAACACCTCCTACACCATCGTCATCGCCCCGCCCGGCATTGACCGCATGTTCCTGCACTGCCCCGACGCCAACGACACGTTCGGCCCGGAGGACGTGGACCTAGACGTCGTCGGCCGGGCCCGTCTGTTCCACTTCGGCTATCCGCCCCTGATGCGCCGGATGTACGCCAATGGCGGGGCCGAGGCAGAGGAGCTGCTCGCCCGCGCGGCAGGCGCCGGCGTGGTCGTCTCACTCGACCTGTCGCTGCCCGACCCCGACAGCGAGGCGGGACGCGCCGACTGGCGGGCCGTCCTGTCGCGCATGCTGCCCCACGTCCACCTCTTCCTACCGAGCCTGGACGAGGTCCTGTTCATGCTGGACCGCGCGCGCTTCCACGAGCTTGCCGCCCGGCACGAGAGCATCGCCGAAGGCGTGACGCCGGCCGACGTCCGGGGCCTGGCCGACGAGTGCCTGGCGATGGGCACGGACGTTGTCGTCATAAAATGCGGTCATTTGGGCGCTTACGTCAAGACTGGCGCGCCCCGGGGCGCCCTTCGCGGCGCCACGCCCTCCCCCTCCTTATGGGAAGGGCGGGAACTGTTCCAGCCGTCCTGCCGGGTGGCGCACGTGGCAAGCGCGACCGGCGCGGGCGACTGCGCCGTGGCCGGCTTCCTGGCGGGGTGGCTCAGGGGCGAGCCGCCGGAACGGTGCATGCAGTTCCTGGCGGCAGCCGGCGCTCAGAACTTGTCGGCACTCGACTCGGTGAGCGGCCTGAAGCCATGGAGTGAGACCGTCGCCGAAGTGGACGCCGGCCTGGCGACCAACCCCGTGCCGGCAGGCTTCGACGAGCTGAACGGCTGACTCAATACCGCCTGGCCCCCGCCGGCGCGGGGTGCGCCCGTCCGGCGAACACCGGCCC
>LJUE01000167.1 GCA_001303885.1 Planctomycetes bacterium SM23_32
TTGCGCGACTGCCTCGAAGTGAGGGTCAGCCTGCGCAACGGCGGACAGGTGCCCGTGACGCCGCGCGTTCGCGTGGAGAGCAACCGCGGCCCGACGGACTGGGCCGCCCCGCCGGCCCCACTCGCCCCCGGGGCGGCCCTGGAGGTCGCCGTCCCCTTTGCCGCGTCCGTTCCCTGGCGCGGCGTCAGGAGAGACACCGATCCGCCGAGCTGGGGAGGCCAGCCGGGAACGGGCACCGAGTTCGGCAGCGACGCCGTTGGGGCGGTGACC
Source organism: Planctomycetes bacterium SM23_32 (assembly GCA_001303885.1). GTDB lineage: Bacteria > Planctomycetota > Brocadiia > SM23-32 > SM23-32 > SM23-32. The sequence goes on from LJUE01000167.1 coordinate 271, forward strand.
TTCTCGGCCGACCGTCCGCAGGCCGGGGCCGTGGTGGTCGTGGAGGCGGTCCGGGCCGGTCTGGCAGCGGGGCCGGAGCTCCCCGACTGGCTCGGCAAGCGCCCCCCGGTCCAGGGCGACTGGGTCAGGACCTTCGATGACGCCTTCGACGGCAGCGCCCTGGACCTGTCTAAGTGGAACAACACGGGGCCGAACTACTGGGACAGGACGAGCCACTGGAGCAAGGACAACCTGATCGTCGGGGGCGGCGTCGCCAGGCTGCGCTACGAGAAGAAGACGGGCCGGCACAATGACGAGCCGGACGGCAAGGAGTCGGACTACGCCGGCGGCTACCTCGACACCTACGGGAAGTGGGTCCAGCGCTACGGCTACTTCGAAGCCAGGATGAAGCTCCCGACGGCTCCGGGCCTGTGGCCGGCGTTCTGGATGATGCCCGACCGCGGCACGGAGGCCGGGCCGCAGTGGGTGCGCCAGTCCACTCGCAACGGCGGCATGGAACTCGACATCATGGAACACCTGACGCGCTGGGGGCCCTATCACTACCACATTGCCATGCACTGGGACGGCTATGAAGAAGACCACAAGACCATGGGTTCGAGCGGGATCTACGTCCAGCCCGACGAGGAGGGGTTCTTCACGGCGGGGCTGCTGTGGACGCCCGGGCTGCTGGTCTACTACGCCAACGGGCGCGAGGTCGGGCGCTGGGAGGACCCGCGCGTGAGCAGCGTCGCGTCCGACATGATGTTCACGATGCCCATGGGCGGATGGGACAACAGCCGTCTCGAGGACTCCCGGTTGCCCGACGAGTTGGTGATTGACTACGTGCGGGCCTGGCAGCGCCGGGACCTGATGCAGCCGTAAGTGCCGGCCGGCGCGCGTTGTCCGGGCAGTGGGTCGCCAGCGACCTGCCCGTCACGTCTCCCACGCCTCGCATCGAGTCCGAGGCGGCCGCAAAACCCGACGAAGGCACCGACTACTACCACTGAGCACCGCCGACCGGGAGTAACTGGCGCGCCGGGGAGGATTCGAACCCCCGACCGTCGGATTAGAAAAGCGGCGTACGATGGCGGCAAGTGACACAGGGGGAAGCACTTGCGACAACGCCGCCCCTGACTTGGGCTCGTGCTTGGCCAGAATCCACTCAGAATGGCCTGATCTGGCCGTCGTCGTCGAGGCCTGGGCCACGCTGCCGGAGGCCATCGTCAAGGCTATCATGGCGCTCGTCGAAGCTGCAGCGAAGGCAAGCTAGAGGCCCCCTGCCGGACTGGAGCCGGCGGCCGTGCGCCCAGAACGAGAGCAGGGCGTCTGGGGTAGAGCCTCGTGATGCTGGCTGTCCCCGCGAACGCTGGCCGCCCGCTGTTTCCTTCGAGCCCACGATGGCAGGGCCCATGTGCCACTCCTCTCTCGACCTGGCCATCAACATCTACACCGACCCGACACTCCTCGACGTGGCCGGCGCGCTCGCGGCGTTGCCAGACCTGTCTCTGCACGATTCAGGGCAGGTCAACATACTGGTGTAGCAGGCGACTCGGCTCCCGCTGGGCGCGTGCCGCTTCTCGGCAGTGGCTTGACGTGCGACCATGTAACGCTATACCGTTAGGGAGGCAATGCCGAGGTAACGAGGTGATACGATGAGAGCAAGCATGGCGTTCACAGGAGTGGTGTCTTTGGCCTGCGTTGCAGTCGCTATGGCGCCAGTCGGGGGAGAGCAGGCAACGCGTGACGCGAGAAGGGGGCCAGTCATGGCAGCTGAGAGCGCCCGCAGCGAGGAGCACTTGGGGGACAGCATGCCATATCGCTCGGAGCTGGAGGCCCTAGCGGGGCACGATCACACGCCTGTCAGTGCATCGCGACGCCGCAATGACCCGCACGGCGGCTTATGAGACCGGCTCGAAGTGCCTGAGCCAGAACCGCGCTCCCTGCGCGTTGTGTGCCTCGAAGTCCACGGCACAGCGGCCGTAGCCGCAGTCGCGTGCCCAGCGCACGCCCTCGCCCAAGAGGGCCGTGGCGACTCCTTGCCCGCGGTACTGCGGCAGCGTGTAGGCGCCATCGGTGCTCGCCGTGCATGGGTCTTGGATGACCCAGCCGGCCTCCGCATTGGCGGACCGGACCATGATGTAACCTACCGTCCTATCATCAAGAAGGGCCAGGAAGCAGGCACGGTCTGGGTCCGTCAGATGCGCTTCCACCTCGGCTGGGGCCGGGGGAACTTCCGGCGGGAGGAAGACCGGGGCATCGGACAAGTGCCCCGTCAGCTCCGCCATCAGGTGATCAGCACGTTGATGAAGGAAACGACCAGCCCGCCCCCGGGTGCCACCTTCCGCATGAGCATCTGCAGCTCCGCCACTACGTCCTGCCGGGTGCCGTGCGCATAGACGCTCTGCGTGCTGGAACATCCCCACAACGTCAGGCGGTCGCCAAACTGCCGCTTGATCTCAGCCGGTGGCATCGCCTCGGGCTGGCACGGGTTTATCGCCGTGACGCCTACCTCAATCAGATCCGGCAGCAAAGCGGTGAGCGCACCGTCGCTGTGGTATAGCACGGGAATCTCGCGGTTCACTTCGCGCGCTGCTGCCACAACCCGGGCGTGGTAGGGCTTGATCCACTCGCGGTACATGGGCGGGCTGACGATGAGGCCCGCCTGCGTGGCGATGTCGTCGCCGATGCGCAGCACATCCACCCCTGCCTCAGCGAAACGCCGCGCCTGGAAGCAGCGCAGCTCGCAGAGCGCTTCGAAGAGCGCCCGCACGTAATCCGGCCGATCATGGAAGTCCAGGAAGAGCCGGTCCATGCCACGCATGCTGTACGCCGTCTCCAGGATGGTCTGGGACATCTGGCCAATGACGGTGAACTCGTCCTCTTTGGCGGCCTGGACTCTGTCCTCCAGATGCGAATGCGCACGCTCTGCGGTCACATCAGGGAACGGGAAAAGCTCGAGTTCCCGGACGGTGTTGACGCTGGCCAGCGGATGGTAGAGCTTCGTACCCGCTACGTAACCGTCTACCGACTTGAGGGGAAGGTGGCCCACCCCGAAGGGCGTCAGGTCCGCCGCCCCGGGCAGGTCGGGCAAGTAAGGCGCGAACAAGTCCCCTTCCGCTGTCAGGTCGAAGGTGAGGTACTTGAAGTCTCCCTCGGTGAAGCACTGCCTCTCGTCTTCGCTGAGGCCCAACTCCTCGCACCACTGGCGGAACGGCACGCCGTCCAACGGAATGCCGGCGCAGGGCACCCGATCAGCTTCTTGATGGGCAAGGATGAGGGCAACTCGCTCCCTGGACCGGTATCCCATACACTGCCCTCCGTCGAGGTGAGCTGGAGCACGCTTGTGCAGCCAGCAGGCACGCCCCGCCCACTGCTAGCTGCCGTTGTCCTTGCGCCGCCCCATCCTGAACTGCTCCTGCGGAATGACAGAGAACCGCGTGGTTCCATCAGGTCCCATTGGCGGATGGTAGCTCGGGAATCGCCAGTCGGCAAATGCCCTGTGTTGCGTCAGACTGCCGGCATGGCAGCTGGCATCTGCTGCTGCCTGTTGCGAGAGCGTACCTGCCCATCTCCCCCGCGCAGACCGCCCAGACGGCCCTGCGCCACTCCTCCCTCGATCTTACCATGAACTCGGCTCGCGAACGCAGAGAGCGAACGAGTCGCAAGGGCCGTCAGGCCCGAGTCCCGAAAGGATGCGGTCCCGCAGGTGCGGGACGCACAACGTCTACACCGATCCCAGCCTCCTCGACGTGGCTGGTGCACCTGAAGCGCTGCCTGATCACGTGCCCATCTATGCTGGCAGGTCGCACTTAGGACCGCCAAGGAGGGTGTGTCGAGCATTGTCTAGCGGAGGCCCACGTCGTATGATCGGGCCTTGCCCGAGGGGCCGCGGCAGTGCTGGCGGCATAGGCATCTCCTTTTGTCTGCCGCGCCGCCAGTGCGGCCCGCACAGGGAGGGCTGAACATGTTCGCTAGGGTTTGTCCTTGGCTCGCGCTTCTCCTGGTGCTTGCTTTTGCCACAGCCGCCACCCACGGATGGGAGGCATCAACCGTGCTGCCAGACTTACCAGAAGGGAACGGCATCGCCGCGAAGTACCCGGGAGACCGGGGCATCGAGAGAGACCCCGCGGTCGTCTTCGCCGATGGCTTCGAGGAGGTCGAGGGCACCGCTTTGACTCGGCTTGGCAAGGACGAGAAGGGGAACCGCTGGGACACGTCCGCCGGCAAGGTCGCCATCGTGACGGAGCCGGAACACGTTCACACCGGCACCAAGGCCGCCCAGGTAACGCACGAGCAGGTGGGCAGTCACACCGCGGTCAAGCAGTTCAAGCCCGGATTCGACACCCTCTACGTGCGCTACTACATGAAGTACCACCCGGATTTCCCAGGCTGCCACCACACCGGCATGTGCATCCTCGCGGGCGCTCCTGGCGTGACGCTGGCAACGGGAAGCGCCACGGGCGTGATCCCAGACGGGCGCAACCACTTCGAGGCGTTGATTGACACATGGCCCCCTCGGAGGGGTTCGACGACTCCTCCTCCGGGCAACATCAACATCTACTGCTACCACATGGATCAGGTGCGCATATGGGGCGATGAGTTCTTCCCCACTGGGGAAGTGATGCCTGAGGGGAACAAGTGGCTATTTGAGAAGGACTTCGTCCCCCGGCCCAACCTGAACCTGGAGCGCGGCCAATGGTACTGCTACGAGCTGATGGTCAAAGCCAACACGCCGGGCGAGCGCGACGGGCGGGTCGCCTTTTGGGTTGACGGGAAGCTCGGGGGCGACTTCCCCAACCTTCGTTTCCGCTCGGTGGAGGACCTAAAGCCGAATCACGTGATCATCGTGACGTATTCCAGCAACGTCCAACCCAACCAGACCCTCTGGTATGACGACATCGTCGCGGCCACGTCGTACATAGGGCCGCAGGCACCGGCTGGGTCCAAGTAAGCCCATGACCCACTGGTGCGTCATGGTCTGTGCACGCTCCCGCGTGCCGCCAGGCAGCGCCCTCTTCGCATGGCTCAGGCCACCGTCAGGGCCTATGCCGAGAGCGTCCCCGATGGCTTCCTGTTCACCGTCAAGGCCCCGAACTCCCTGACGATGACCCACTACTACCCCCGCCAGCCCAAGGCCTACCGCGACCACGCCAACCGGCCCAACGAGCACTTCCTCAGCCAGAACCTGCTCCGCGCCCTCAGGGAACTGAACTGGCACGCGCTGCCCAGCGGCATGTACTTCTCCCCGACGATCTCAACCCCCAGGTCACGCGCCTGGTCGCGGATGATGGCGTTGGCGGCGTGCGGGAACACACGGTCAGACCCGACCAGGAAAAGGCGCTTCTTCTTCTGGAAAGCACAGGACCACCTGACAGCCGGGATGATCTGCTGGTTCGGCGCCGCTCCCGTGTAGACGATGTTGGGCGACTGCTCCAGGCCCTCGTACTGGACCGGGTAGAAGACCAAGTGGTTGTGCTTCTCGAAGATCCGCCTGACGGTCTTGCGGCTTGCAGATATCGAGCAACCGAACACGGTGCAGACTCTGCCCTGCCCTACCAGCTTCTGCGCCTTCTGCGCGAACGTGGCCGGGTCGGACGCACCGTCCTCTACGACCGCCTGGACTGCCCGCCCCAGGACCCTCCCCGGCGGTTGATCTCTTCGATGGCAAACAAGGTGGCATCGATGACGGGGCTCTCGCTGACGGCCAGCGCCTTGAAGCAGAGCCACTTCACCTCATGCTCGCCCTTGCGGGGGGGCAGGTCAACCGTCGTCGCCGTCCAGGTCGATCGTTGTCCAGCCCACCACGAAATCAACTATCTGGCCCCAGCGCAGGTTCCACACAAGGCCCACGTAACCGATGTGTGGGATGAAATGGACGCATGCCGGCGAGTCCAGGGGGTGTCCGTCCTCGGCTATTCCAGCGGCTATCCCCGGCAAACCGGCCAGCCCGCCGTAGCGCTCGCGCGCGGGGGCGTCGCCCCATTCCACATGCTCGCGCGAGACGATCAGGCCGTAGCACTGGCTCCGGATGGGGACCACGACCCCGTGCCGGCCTGCCCAGCCTATGAAGGTCCCGTCCAGGTCGCAGTAACCGGCGACCAGCAGGTCCAGGCTGTTCCAGTAGAGACCTATCTGAGGAGTCGTGGTGACGGTGATCCCGACTTCCGGGATGTCCAGGAAGTCCTGTGCCCTGTACTGAAAGTACCGTCCAACCGTGCAGCCCTGGGACGTTACGGCAATCACGGCCAAGGCCAGGATCCCGCCAACAGTGCTGACGCGCCTCGCTCTTCCCATCGCCATTCCCCCTACGGAAAAGGGCACACGAAGGATCTGCCGACCGCCCACTCCTCGCACGCCGACAGAATAACAGCTTGGCGATGTCAAGGACAAGCGCGGCGTGGTTTGGCCAGCTCCTCGGCGCGCCGGCGGGCGCGCTCGGAGATGCCTCGCTGACGGAGCCTTGGCGAAGTCAGGTCGCCCTCCGCGTTGGCCTGGATGCGCCAGGCCAGGCGCTTGACCAGGTTGACGTGCCCCCCGACAACCTGGACTCGTTTTCGGGGGGCACTTCAGAGGGCGGAGGCGATCCAGTCAGGAAGGAGGCCAAGCTCCCAGAGGAACACAGCCGGTGTGGCGATCAACAGGATGATGCCGACGTAGATCGCTACGACGAGGAGGAACATCGGCCCGATGATGTGGTCCGCCAGCCAGCCAAACAGCCGCACCCTGCCACGGAGCGCCTGAGCAGCAAACAACAGCAGTGAGAACGCCGCCAAGCCCAGAACGGCGGCAATGGTGACGGTCCAGAACGCGTCCACAGTGATCTCCATGGCCGCCTCCCCCCGGCCTCCCGTGCGACCCGTTCATGGGGCCACGACCTGATGTTGTCGAAACCGGGGCCTCAACCCAACAGCGCCCAGACACCTGCCGCCAAGGCCAGCAGGACCACGGCGGCCGCCCCTGACGCGCAGCCCCCCTCGGCGCCAGGCTCGGTCACGTGAGTGGGGACCAGGTTCATCTCCCGGATCTTCTCGATGGCGTCGTCGTTGTTCTCGGCCTGGATCGTGCCTCGGACCGTGCGGCCCTCTGAGTTCATCGCCTCGTACTCGAAGGTCAGCATCGTGCACCTCGTGGTGCCGACGAAGGACGACTTCGTCGGCCGGGAAGTCGTCGTCTCCGGGAAGCTGCTCGGCCCGGCGGGCTCATAGGCGGACGGCGCTTACGGGAGCTGTTCCAGCGAGACGTCGTCGATCCAGATCGTGCCCGTCCCACCGTTGATTCCCAGGCGCACTCGGGCGGAGGCCGCTTCCGGCGGTACGACGGCGTCAATGGCGAGCTCCCGCCAGTCAAACGTGCCATCCACATACTCCGCCGGGCTGTGTTGCCACGAGCCGTCCGGCATCGCGAAGGAGAAGCCGGCCATGCCCGCCTTCCAGTCGGAGTCGCCCCGCACGATGTCCCGGCCTCGCACCCACGCCCTCAGGCGCAGCCGCGTTCCAGGAGGGTACTGCGAAAGCGGGAGTTCGTGTTGGAAGAGCGTGCAGTCGCCGGACGTGTTGACAATTTTCGCCGAGTTCCCTCCGGAGTGAGACACGGCGGCGTCGAGCGATCCCGCGGCGGGGATCTGCCACCCCGAGGAGGGCGCGTGGCCCGGCAGCTCGACCTTCGTGCCGTCCGAGAGGCGGACCGCCTGCGTGCTGGACAGCTCGAAGGTGCCGTCCAGCTCCGAGGCGGGGCTTTCCGGCAGCCAGTCGATCGGCGGCGCTGCGGCTGCGGCACTATCCCCCGGGGTCACGGCCATGGATGCTTGATACCACTCGCCGGTGGTCACCGTGTCGTCGAACGTATCGAGCCAGGCGATGAAGAAGCTGCGGCCGTGGACGAACACGTTGT
>LJUE01000168.1 GCA_001303885.1 Planctomycetes bacterium SM23_32
GACAGGCTCCAGGAGGCGGGTCTGCGCGGCTGGTACGTGACGGACCTCTCCGAGTTGGCGGACCTCGATCCGTCGAGCGACATCCTGATCTTCGCGCCCGGGGCGGCCGGCCCGGCAGCGGGCGCGGACGACATGCCGACCGTCGGGCGCGAACAGGAGAGCGCCGCCCTCATCAGCGAGTTCCTGAACGCCGGCGGGCGGGTGCTTGTCCTGGAGCAGACCTCGCTGGAGGGGCTGCCCGTGTCGGCCGCGCTCGTGCCGCACGCCTCCACCATGACGTTCCCGCTGGCATGGGACCACCCCGTGCTGCGGGGCATCGGGCCGGACGACCTGAAGTTCTGGCGGGGCGACCACTACGTCACGCGCTGGGAGGTGCGCCGCCCCACGGAGCACGGGGCGCGGGCCCTCGCCGTCTCGGGCGGCAACGAACACCTGGACCAGGCCCCCATCGTCGAGCTGCGGGCCGGCGGAGGCACGGTCCTGCTCTGCCAGGCGCTGGTCGCGGAGAAGCTGGACGCCGAGCCGGTGGCCCGGCGCCTGCTCCGGAACGCCCTGCACTACCTGGCCGACACGGAGCCTACCGGCGCCGCCACAGTGGTCGTCTCGGACCAGGAGGCCTTTGAAGGGAGCCTGCGCGAACTCGGGGTGGACTTTCGCACTGTCGACGCGCTCCAGGCCCCGGCCGTCGCAGGGACGCCGCTGGTGATCCTGCACGGCGGCGGCGAAAGGGTGGAGCGGTCGGTGCCGCGCCTTCGCGCTCACCTGAGCAACGGAGCCACCGTCTACTGGCACGCCCCGGACCCGGACGCGTTCGCCCGACTGGCGGGCGAAGTGGGCCTGGAGGGCCTGCGCATCGGCCCGGCGCAGGGGCCGGTGAGCATCGCGCGGCGCCAGCACGAGCTGCTGGCCGGCGTGTCCCGCGAGGACCTCTACTTCACCGGCCCGGTCAGGAGCTGGATGCGCGACGCCGACATTGATCCCACCGTGGCCGACCGCGCCGTCGAGCCGGACGTGCCGACCGGCGAGATGCACTCCATCCCCCTGGCCGACCTGAGCCTGGAAGGCACCTACGTGGACCTGACGGACGAGGGCATCAGCTTCGCGACGAACGGCACGGCAACCGGCGACCTCGATGTGGGGGACGCCGGCTTCTACGTGCTGGTGCTGCGGCTCAGCGGCACGCCTTCGCAGGGCGGGCTGCCCGTGGCGTCGGTCCGCGTGGACGGACGCGAAGTGGCGTCCGTGGGCCTCACGCAGCAGGAGCCGCGCGACTACCCCCTGCTCCTCGAACTGCCCGCCGGCACGAGCCGTCTGACCGTGGCCTTCGTCAACGACCTGTTCGTCGGAGGCGAGGACCGCAACATGATGCTGCGCGGGCTGGCCGTCACGGGCCGCCCGTGGAAGCCGCAGGGGCTGGAGATGCCGGTCCAGCCGGCCGTCCTCGCCGTCGTCCAGGCCGGCGCGGGGCGGCTGGTGCTGGACGGCGTCCGCTGGGACACCAATGCCGCCAACCGCACCAAGGGCTACCGCTACGCATCCGGCCTGCTGGCCAATCTGGGCGCGACGTTCGACCGGGCCGAGCCGGCGCCCGTCTGGATCCCCGGCGGACGGTTCGAGCCGGTCGGCCAAATTGCCTACTCCCGTAAGCAGCCCGACCAGTTCGCCATCTTCTCCGCCGGCGCGTACGCGGCCACGTTCCGCTGCCTGGCCGACGGCAGCTACAACGTGCTCATCCGCGGGCGTTCCACACCGGCCGGCGGCGTGTTCGCGAACGCGGCGGTGTCCGTGGACGGGGAGCTCGTCCACGAGGTGAACCTGCACTCCAGCTCCGACCGGGTCTACCGCGTCGGCACGCTGCGGCTGACGGCCGGCCTCCACACCGTGACCGTCGAGTTCACCAACGATCGGACGATTGACGGAGAGGACCGCAACCTGTTCGTCCGCGATGTCGGCTTCCGGAGCAACCGGTGAGCCGGCCGCGGCCGGTCGCGACTTCGTTGGAGGAATGCGATGCGCACACCCGCGCACCCGACGCGCCGTCTGGCGGCGCCGGCTGCCGCGTTGATCGTGCTCTGGTGCGCGTGGAGCGCAGCCACTGCGCGGGGAGGCCAGGCCGTGCCTCTGCCTGAAAGCGAGCAGGCCCACCGGGGCCGGGAGCCGGTCGAGGCCCTCAGCGCGGTGCGCGGGCGCATCTGCCTGAACGGCCTCTGGCACTTCATGCCGGCGGCCGGCCCGTCCGCCGCCGACCCAGGGGACGGCTGGGGCTGGATCCGCGTGCCCGGCACGTGGAACTACTACTGGAAGCTGCCCGGCATCGTCGCCCGCGGCAACGGGCCGGCCTGGCAGGGCGTGGACCTGCGCGAGCTGGCGCGGGGCTGGTACGAGCGCACCGTCACGATACCGCCCGAATGGACGGGCCGCACGGTCCTGCTGGAGCTGGTGCGCGTCAGCACGGACGCCCTCGTCTACGCCAACGGCGTCGAGTGCGGCCGCGTCGCGTGGCCCGGCGGCACGGTGGACATAACGGACGCGGTCGAGGCCGGCCGTGAGGTCAACCTGCGCATCCTCGTCGTGGCGGCCGCAGGCGAGGAGCAGGCGGTCGAGTACATGGGCGTCGCCGAGAACCAGGTCTTCACCCGCGAGGCCGACCTGCCTTCCCGCGGCATCATCGGCGAGGTCTTCTTGCTGAGCCGGCCGCGCGGGGCGCACGTCAGCGACGTCTTCGTGCGGACCTCCACCCGGCAGCAGGAGCTGGCACTCAACGTGGAGCTGACCGGCGTTCGGGAGAAGGGCACGGTGGACCTCGTCGCGAGGGTGCTCGACGAGGCGGGGCGCGAGGAGCGGCGCTTCACGGCCCGGGCGGCCGTCGAGCCGGCCGACGCCCAGCTCGTCAGGGCAGCCTGGGGCTGGCCGGATCCCCGCCTCTGGGACATCGGCCAGCCGAGCCTGTACGACCTGGTGCTCGAGGTGAGAGGCGCGGGCGTCGAAGACATCTATCGGCAGCGCTTCGGCTTCCGGGAGTTCTGGATCGAGGGAGAGCGTTTCATCCTGAACGGCAAGCAGATGCGCCTGCGCCCCCACCACTGGGGCCGCGAGGCCTGGAGCAACGTGAGCGGCGTGGTGGAGGCCATTGACAACGCCCTGGAGGGCTGCCTCTGGGCGGGCTACAACCTGCTCGAACTCTGGCCGGGCAACCACGACGAGCGCGGCACGGTCAACTTCCGCGAGCTGATCTGCGAGCGGGCCGACCTGAAGGGCCTCCCCGTCACCGGCGTCGCCCTGGCCATGGACGGCTACATCTACGACCCCCGATGGCGCTTCACCTGGGACGAGCCGGGGGTGAAGGAACGCTACGAGCAGCGCATGGCGGCCGAGTTGCGCCGGTACCGCAACCACCCCTCCATCGTCATGTGGGGCACCAGCGGCAACTTCTTCGGCCACTGGCAGGACCAGAACCCCCGCGTCATCGGCCGGCGCGGCTGGGCCGACGGCGACGAGGGATTCCGCCGCAAGGCGGACGCCGGCGCGGAAGGCATCGCCATCACCAAGAGGCATGACCCCTCCCGCCCGGTCTTCACCCACCAGGGCGCTTACGTGGGCGACGTGCACACCGTCAACAGCTACCTCTGCATGATCCCGCTCCAGGAGCGGGAGGAGTGGCTTAGCCACTGGGCCGAGCACGGGGAGATGCCCTACTGGGTGGTCGAGTTCGGGACGCCGCTGCACTGCACCTTCATGCGCGGCCGGGCCGGCGGGGGCTGGGGACAGGACGCAGGGGCGACCTACAGCGAGCCACTCATGACGGAGTTCTGCGCCATCTACTTCGGCACCGAAGCCTACGAGAAGGAGACCCCCGAATACCGCGCCCGCATCGTGGAACGTTACCGCGAGGGCCAGCTCTACAAGAACTGGCAGGGCAACGCCGAGCTGGACTTCGCGCCGGCCAACCAGATGCTCCAGCACCTGTTCAGCACGAACACCTACCGGAGTTGGCGCACGATGGGCACCACGGGCGGCATGTACCCCTGGAGCGACGGGCACGGCTGGGGCCCGGCATCTGACTTCGACGAGCAGGTAGACCTCGGCCCATTCCAGCCCGGCCGGCGGGGCACCTACTACCGGACCGTCTCCAGGGGCCTGCTGCACCACCTGAAGCCGATCGGCAACCGCATCTACCCCGGCGGAGAGGCCCTGCTGGCGAACAACGGGCCGACGCTGGCCTGGATCGCCGGCCCCCCGGACGCCTTCACGGCCAAGGACCACGACTTCGCCGCCGGACAGGCCGTCAGCAAGCAGATCGTCGTCATCAACGACACCCGCACGCCCCAGCCGTTCGCCTTCGAGTGGCGCGCGACGGTCGGTCGTCGCCGCGTGGCCGAGGGCGCCGAGAGCGGAGAGGTCGGGGTGGCACAGACGCTGTTCTTCCCTGCCACGTTCGAAGTCCCGGCGGAGTTCGGCGCGCCGAAGCTGGCCGGCGAGGCGCGCCTGGAGGCGACCATCGGCGAGCACCGCCACGAGGACGTCTTCGGCTTCCGCGCGTTCGCCCCGGAGGGACCGGCCGGGCGGCGCGTAGCCGTCTTCGATCCGCCGGGCGAGACGACGCGGCTGCTCGACCTGGTCGGCTGCGACACGGAGCCCTGGGACGGCGGTGTGGGCGCGGCGCTGGTCGTGGTCGGCCGCAGGGCGCTCTCCGACGGACACAGGCCGCCGGGCGACCTGGAGGCGCTCGTGCGCGGGGGCGGCCGGGCCGTGGTCTTCGCCCAGGACCCCGACTGGATGCGCGGCTACTGGGGCCTGCGCCTCTGCCCCTACCTGGCGCGGCGTGTCTTCCCCGTCTCCACGGACCACCCCGTCCTGACGGGGCTCGACGCCGGAGATCTGCGGGACTGGACGGGCGAGAGCACGCTGGTTGAGGCCTATCCCGACCCGGCCTGGGACGAGGCCCGGCGCGGGGGGTACGGCGGCTGCCCATGGTACGGCTGGCACTGGGGCAACCGGGGCGCCGTCAGCAGCGCTCCGGTCGAGAAACCCCACCGCAGCGGATGGCGCCCTATCCTGGAGTGCGAGTTCGACCTGGCCTATTCGCCGCTGATGGAGCTGGACTACGGGGCCGGGCGGCTGATCCTGTGCACGCTCGACCTCGAGGACCACGCCGAACGCGATCCGGCCGCCGCGCGAACGGCCCGCCGGCTGCTCGACTACGCCGCGCAGGCGCCCCTTGCCCCGAAGGCGGAGCAGGTCGTCTACGTGGGCGGCGACGCCGGCGCGGAGCTGCTGGACGGACTGGGAGTCGTCTACCAGCGCGCGGACGGCCTGGGCGATGCCCCCGATCTGCTCATCGTGGGCCCCACGGCAGCGGTGGACGACGGGCACCTGACGGCTTACCTGGAAGCCGGCGGGCGGGCGCTGTTCCTGCCCCGCCAGGGCGAGACGGCGCCGCTCGGCGTGCAGTTGGCCAGGGCGGCTGGTGGCGGGGGGCTGCGAGGTGGGGGCGGACGGCCTGCTCGGCCGCAGAGGGGTCGGCCGCGGCGTCGCCGTCTTCTGCCAAGCCGACCCGAATCGCTTCGACTGCGAGACGCAGACCTACTTCCGCTACACGCGCTGGCGCCAGACGCGCGCGCTGGCCCAGGTGCTGGCCAACGTGGGCGCGACGTTCGCCATGGACACACGGATCTTCCAGCCGCGCCACCCCGACTACTACAAGGTGCGCCTGGACGGCCCCTGGCGCGCGAAGCTCACCGCACGGCTCGCGCCGAGCCCCGGCCTTGACCGGCCCCACCCCGACCCCGGCATGACGGACGAGGCGAGGCGGGCCGTCGCTGAGGGCTTCGACGACTCCGCCTGGGAGGAGATGGCCCTGCCGGGGCTCTGGGAGGACGTGGGCGGCGCATGGGAGGGGGCCGACGGCGAGGCCGTCTTCCGCAGGACCGTCGAGGTGCCCGAGCACCTGTCAGGGCAGGAGTTGCTGCTCTCGCTGGGGCCGATTGACGACTTCGACGAGACCTACGTCAACGGCGTCCTCGTCGGGCGCACCGACGCCGGCACGCCCGAGCACTGGCATGTTCCGCGCCTCTACACCGTCCCCGCGCGCCTGGTGCGGGCGGGCCGCAACGTCGTCGCGGTGCGCGTCTTCGACCATTTCGGCGGCGGCGGCTTCGGAGGCGAGCCGGGCGAGATGTTCCTAGAGCTCAAGCGCGACAAGGCCGCCGAGAGCTTCTACCACCGCGACTACCGCGACGACTTCGACTACGGCGACGATCCCTACCGCTACTGCCGCTGGTGAACCGAGAGGAGAGCGGGAAGTGAAGAAGCTGCGCATCACCGACCTGAAGCCCGGCCCGTCCCGGCTCATGCCCGACGTGCTCGGCGGACGGCGCGTCACGCACGGCGGCGTGCATTGCTACGAGCCGGGCGAGATCGCCCATCCGGAGCCCGTGCACGTGCACGACGTGCACGAGGTCTTCATCTTCCTCCAGGGCCGGGGCGTGCTGCCGGTTGACGGCACGGAGCACCCCGTGCAGGCCGGCGACGTGGTCGTCATAGAGCCGGGCGAGGACCACCACACAACAAGTTCCGGGGACGACCCGCTGGTGACGGCGTGGTTCCTCATGTCCGATTGAGCCGCAGGGCCAAACCGGGAAGGACCCAGCATCATGACCAAGTCCATCTGCCTTATCATCGCCATTGTCGGGATGACCGCCATGACAGCGAACACGCACGCGGCACAGGAATGGCACGCCCTTGTCAGGCCGTCCGGCTCGGTGCGGCTGACCCTCGGGGGCTCTGAGGTCGCCACGGTTGAGCCGGGGCTCTTTGAGTCGGGCTGGCGCGGCGGCTCCCTGGATCCGAGCGGGCAGGCGGCGCCCCTGGCGGGCACCGTGCGCGGCGCCCTCAGGGCGCCGGGCGGCGGGACGGTCGCCTGTGAGCTGCACGCCGACGCGTCGGAGGGGCGCCTGCGGCTCGCCTACAGGCTCACGCCGCAGACGGCCATGAACCTGAACAGCCTCCACGTGTCCGTGAACGTGCCCATGCGGCACGTGGCCGGACGGGCGGTGGCGGCCGACGGGCAGGCGGTGCCCGTGCCGGCCGATTTCGCCGGCCAGGTCCACCTGCGCAGCAAACCCATGTCCGTGCGCATCGGGCCGCAGATGGACGCCGCGACGCCGTGGGCCGCGGGCCGCGCGCTGGAGGTGGCCTTCCAGCTGCAGGCGCCCGAGGCGATAGAGCTCGAGTTCGACGAGCCCGTTACCGTCCACGCCGGTGAGGAGTGGGTGCCCTTGCGGGTGGAGCTGGACGTGGAGCCGGGCTCGGCGCTGGACTTCTCGGCCCTGCTTGAGCGCGAGAGGCCCGCCGGTTCCCTTGGCTGGCTCATGGCGCGGCCGGACGGGCAGCTCGCCTTCGAGCGCGCGCCCGAGCGTCCGCGGCGCTTCTGCGGGGTGAACCTCTGCTTCAGCGCCCACTACATCCGCCACGATCAGGCCGACCGGCTGGCCGAGCGGCTGATGCGCCTCGGCTACAACACCGTGCGCTTCCACCACTACGAGGGCGAGCTGGTGGACCGCTCGGCAGGCACAACCACCACCTTCCAGCCCGACCGGCTAGACCAGCTCGACTACCTGTTTGCCGCCCTCAAGGAGCGCGGCATCTACGTGACCACGGACCTGTTCGTATCCCGCCCCGTCCTCGCCCGCGAGATATGGCCGGGGGCCGAAGGCGACGCGCGTGATTTCAAGATGCTCGTGCCGGTCAACGAAAGCGCCTTTGAGAACTGGAAGGCGTTCGCCGCCAACCTGCTCACGCACGTCAACCCCTACACGGGCACCAGCTACGCCGCCGATCCCGCCCTGGCCTGGCTCAGCATGATCAACGAGGGCAACATGGCCAACTACATCGGGGGCGTGGAGGGGCGCACGGCCGAAGACTGGCGCAGTGCGTGGAACGGCTACCTTGCCGAACGATACGGCACCCGCGAGGCCCTGCGCGAGGCCTGGGGCGACGACCCCGGCGGCGACCCCTCGCAAGGGACCGTGCCGCTGCACCGCAACGCCTACGAGGACACGCCCCGCAGCCGGGACCTGGTCGCCTTCCTGGCGGAGATGGAAAGGCGCATGTTCGCGCGAATGAAGCAGTTCGTGCGCGACGAGCTGGGCTGCCGGGCGCTGCTGACGAACATGAACGGCTGGAGCAACACGGTCCAGAGCCAGGCCGCCCGCGCCGACTTCGACTACGTGGACGACCACTTCTACGTGGACCATCCGCAGTTCATCGAGCGCAGTTGGCGCCTGCCCTCGCGCATCGGCAACGTCAGCCCTGTGTCCGAGGGCATCCCGGGCGGGCGCGGGAATGCGTTCGTGCGGCTGATGGACAAGCCGTTCACGATCAGCGAGTTCAACTACGCCGCCCCCGCGCGCTACCGCGGAGTGGGCGGCATCCTGACCGGCGCGCTCGCCGCCCTCCAGGACTGGGGCGTGCTGTGGCGCTTCGCCTACAGCCACAGCCGCGACAACCTGTTCGAGCCGCGCCCCGTGGGCTACTTCGACCTGGCCTCCGACCCGCTCAACCAGGCCGCCGAACGCGCGGCGCTCTGCCTCTTCCTGCGGGGCGACATGCGCGCGGCGCCCCACAGCGTGGCCATCGTCATGACCTCGGAGGAGCTGCTGAGCCAGAGCCGGCGTCGCATCGGCTTGACCCCGCCGTGGAACGGCCTGGCCGGCGTCACGCGGGTCGGCACCTTCCTGGCCGACGCCGCCGGTCAGGTGCCGGCGGATATCGTGCTGCCGCTCGGCTGGGGGCGGGACCCGGGCGCCTACGGCGCAGGGGCGCTCGACGCCGACCCCTACGCGCCCGAGACAGGCCCGGCCGTCCTGGAGGCCATGCGAGCCCGCGGCTGGCTCGAGGGCAACCGAACCGACCTGGCACGGAACTGCCTCCACAGCGAGACCGGCGAGCTGCTGGTGGACGCCCCTCGCGACGTCATGGTGCTCGACACGCCACGCACGGCCGGCTGCTTCGCACCCGAGGGGCAGACCGTGCAGGCCGGGCCCGTCACCGTCACCGTCCAGCAGACGGGTGCGACTGTCTGGGTCTCCAGCGTTGACGATCAGCCCATCACGGAGAGCTCCCGGCTGATCATCACGCACCTGACCGACCTGCAGAACGAGGGCGCCCGGTTCGGCGAGAAGGAGCGCTGCACGCTGCTGAGCTGGGGGGGCCTGCCCTACCTGGTGCGCGCCGGATCGGCGACCGCGCAGATCCGCGTGCGCGACGCCGGGCGGGCGCGCGTCTATGCGCTGACTACCGGCGGCCGGCGGGCGGCGCCCGTTGACGCCGAGGTGCGGGACGGGCTGCTCGTAGTGCCGCTGGACGTGCGCGGACCCGAGGGGGCGCGCATGATCTACGAGGTCGAGATGCCGTAGCGCCGCCCATGAAGAAGGCCGTCCTGTTCGACCTGGGCAACACGCTGGTCGCTTACTACCTGCGCGCCGAGTGGCCGGGCGTGGCGCGCGAGTGCATCGGCGGGGTGCGCGACCTGCTGGCCGAGCGGGGCGCCCTCGAGGTGGCCGAGGACGAGCTGTGGCGGCGGGTCGAGCAGGAGGACTACGTCGCGGCCGACCACCGCGTCCGGCCTCTTGAAGGCCGCCTGGCGCGCATCTTCGGCCTGCCGTCCGCCGCTCCTGACGGCAAGGAGGCGAGCTCAGTTGACCGGCTCTGCCGGCGCTTCATGGAGCCGATCTTCGCCCGGGCGCGCCCTTTCGAGGACGCCGTCCCCGTGCTGACGGAACTCCGCGACGCCGGGCTCAGGACGGCCATCGTCTCCAACACGCCCTGGGGCAGCCCGGCGGCGCTCTGGCGCGAAGAGCTGGAGCGACACGGCCTGGCCGAACGCGTGGACCTGGCCGTCTTCTGCGGCGACGTCGGCTGGCGCAAGCCGGACAGGCGCATCTTCGTGGCGGCGCTCGAAGCCCTCGGCGTCGGCGCACAAGACTGCGCCTTCGTCGGCGACGACGCCCGCTGGGACGTCGCCGGCCCGCGCGCCGTCGGCATGGAGGCCGTGCTGGTGGACCGCGACGGGAGCGCCGGCCGCGCCGCCGCGCCGCGTACCCGCAGCCTGCGCGAGCTTCGCGCCCTGCTCCGCCTCTGAGCCGGACGGCAGGGAGAGAGACATGAGAAGCCGGATGCCTCATTGCATCGTCCTGCTGGTTGCGCTGACGGCTGCCGTGTGCGGCGCAGAGGCGCCCGGCAGCGTTGCGCCCGCCCCTGCACTCTACCGGCCCGTTCCCGGGCCTCACGAGGTGGACTTCGTGCGGCTGGAGTGGCGTGACGCGCGCCGCGCCCGGGAGGTGCCGGCGAAGGTCTACTTCCCGAAGACGGCCGCGGGGCCGTTCCCGGTCATCGTCTTCTCGCATGGCGCCGGCGGCTCGCGGGAAGGCTACGAGTACCTCGGCCGGCACTGGGCGAGCCACGGCTACGTCTCAGTCCACCTCCAGCACGTGGGCAGCGATGACGCCACGTGGCGCGGGAGGCCGGACCCGCTGGAGGGCATCCGGGAGTCAACCAGGGATCCCCGCAACGCCGTCAACCGGCCACAGGACGTCTCCTTCGCCATAGACCGGCTGGAGGAGCTGAACCGGGAGGACGGTCCGTTCGGGGGCCGGCTCGACCTGGAGCGCGTCGGAGTGGCCGGGCACTCCTTCGGGGCGTTCACCACGCTGGCGGTGGCCGGGCAGGTCTTCCCCGTGGGGCGGCGGGACTTCACCTACCGCGACCCGAGAGTGGACGCGGCCATCCCCATGAGCGCCCCGGTGCCCCGGGGCGAAGAGACGCACGCGAAGGCCTTCGGCAGCATACGCATCCCCTGCCTGCACATGACGGGCACGCGCGACCGGAGCCTCATCCACGAGACCACGCCCGAGGAGCGCCGCATCCCCTACGACAACATCCACGGCGCCGACCAGTACCTGGTCACCTTCGTGGACGGTGACCACATGGTCTTCTCCGGGCGCGGCCGGATGCCCGGCGGCGAGAAGGACGCCCTCTTCCAGGACCTGATCAAGGTCGGCACGACGGCGTTCTGGGACGCCTACCTGCGCCACGACGAGGGGGCGAAGCAGTGGCTGGCAAGCGGCGGCTACGAGGGCGCGCTCGGGGCGGACGCAGTCTACGAGCTGAAGCTCATCGAGCCCGAAGACTAGGGACAGTTACCTGTTTCCGGTTGGTTATCTCCGCAGCAGGGCCTTAGAGGGCCCCTCGAGGACGTATGGGGGAATAGGTAACTGCCCCCAGTTCTTCCCGCGCGGCCCGGGGATGGGCCGGCTTGGCGGCGCGGACGGGATGCGGTAGAATGGCCGACTGCCGCGCGGCCCATCTCGGGCCCCCCGCCGGACCCATACGGAAGCCCTTCGGCGAGGCACTCATGAGCGAGAGCTATGACTTCGACGTGGCCGTCATCGGGGCCGGACCGGCCGGCTACGTGGCCGGCATCCGGGCCGCCCAGCTCGGCGCAAAGGCATGTGTTATCGAGAAGGGCGAGTTGGGCGGCGTCTGCACCAACGTCGGCTGCATCCCCACCAAGGTGCTGTGGCGCACGGCCGAGCTGATGCTCGAGGCCGGGCACATGGACGAGTCCGGCCTGGACCTGTCCGAGGTGCGGCTGAACTGGCCGGCCGTCAGCGCCCGCCGTGAGTCCATCACGGGAACGCTGCGCAAGGGCATCGCCTCCCTGCTGAGTGGCAACGGGGTCGAGCTGCTCCGGGCCGCCGCCTCGTTCACCGGCCCGCACACGCTGGGCCTGGAGGGCGCCGAGGGGGAGCGCCAGCTCAGCGCCGAGAAGGTGATCGTGGCGACCGGCTCCCGCCCGGTGGAGCTGCCCGTGGCACCGTTCGACCACGAGGTGATTATAGACAGCTCCGACGCCGTCACCGCCCGCGAACTGCCGGAGTCGGTCGTCGTCATCGGGGGCGGCTACATCGGCGTGGAGTTCGCGAGCATCTACGCCGCCTGCGGCGTCGAGGTAACGGTGATCGAGATGCTGGACCGCCTGCTGCCCGACATGGACGAGGACTGCGCGCGCGAGGTGGTCAAGGTGCTCAAGAAGAGCGGGGCCATCATCCACACCGGCACGAGGCTGGAGGAGGTGCGCAAGGACGAGGGCGGCGTGCGGGCCGGCCTCTCGGACGGCAAAGAGGCGTCGGGCCGGCAGATGCTGGTCTGTGTCGGCCGACGCCCGGACTGCGAGGGGCTCGCGGTGCAGGAGGCGGGCCTGGAGACCGCCGAGAACGGCGGCCTGAAGGTCAACCGGCACATGCAGACCGCCGTCCCCCACGTCTACGCCGTCGGCGACGTCGCTGGCGGCCCGATGCTGGCCCACGTCGGCAGCCGGGAGGGCGTTGTGGCGGCGGCCCACGCCACGGGAGCCCTGACGGCGGCCATGGACTACGCGGTGGTGCCGGCCTGCGTCTTTGCCCGCCCGGAGATAGCCACCGTCGGGCTGACCGCGCAGCAGGCACGCGAGCGGTGCGAGGACGTGGTGGTCAGGAAGTTCCCGCTGCGGGCGCTGGGCAAGGCGCACATCACGGGCGACCTCGACGGCCTGGTGAAGATGGTGGCGGACGGCAGGACGGGCCAGTTGCTGGGCGTGCACATTGCGGCCGTGGGCGCCAGCTCTCTGCTGGGCGAGGCCGCGCTGGCCCTGCAACTGGAGTGCACCGCCGAGGAGCTGGCCCAGACAATCCACGCCCATCCGACACTGGCCGAGTCGCTGAGGGAGACGGCCGAGGG
>LJUE01000169.1 GCA_001303885.1 Planctomycetes bacterium SM23_32
CGCCGGCGCCACGTTGGAGACGACGCTTATCACTCCGCTCGCCCTGATCAGGGGATCGGTCATCATCCGATGGGTCAGCCCGTCATCGCCGCTCAGGATGGTGAAGTCCTCACCACACGCCTCGCGCGTGCGCCGCATGTTGTCTATGTCGGCGCTGGCCTCCTTGACGGCGCTCACGTTGGGGCAATCGCCATGCAGGATCGCCAGGTCCTCAGGCAGCAGCTGGGTCCCCGTGCGGCCGGGTATGACGTAGGGGATCACGGCAACGTCAGGGAACCGACGAGCGACCGGCTCCATGTACTCCTTGCGTATCTCTATGGAGCTTGGGCCGTTGTAGTAGGGCTCGACGAGCAGCACGGCGCCGATCCCGTGCTCAACCACGTGATGGGTGCTGGCAATGCACTCCTCAGTGCTGTTCGATCCCGTGCCCCCGATCACGGCGCATCGGTCCGCGACGAACTCGGCCGTTTTGAGGATGACGTCAGAGTGCTCCTCCCAGTTCAGCGTGGGGCTCTCGCCGGTGGTCCCCACGGCGAGGATGCCGCTGACGCCGGCGGCGAGCTGGAACTCCAGAAGCCTGCGCAACGCCTCGTAATCCACGTCCCGGCCGGCGTCGCCGCTCATCGGCGTCACAAGCGCCGTGTAGCACCCCGCCAGACTCACTCCCACGGCGGCCTCCCCACAACGCCCCGAAGGGCCCACGGGTTCCCTGAGCCTTGCGCGCGTATTATTGGGCACGTGCCGCCCCAAGTCAACGGGAAACGGGGCAGGGAGTCGAACGGGCACAGGCGCCCGGCCGGCCCGGCCTCTGAGCCAGAGGGATGGAGAGACGGGGGGACCGGTGGGGGCGCCGGATCGGGCCTTACAGGTAAGGCAGCAGGGCCAGGAAGCGCGCCTGCTTGACGGCCTGCTTCACCATGCGCTGGTGACGCGAGCAGTTGCCCGAGCGCTTCTTGCTGAACAGCGCCGCCTCGCTGGACATGAGCCGCCGCAGGCTGTCCAGGTCCTTGTAGCTCACCTCCTGGACGCCGTCGCGGCAGAAGCGGCACCGCCTGGCTGCCGACCTTCTTCTTGACTTGCGTCTTGCCACGTCAGCCTGTGCTCCCTGGGAGGCCGGGAGGCCAGAACGGGAAGGGCACGGACGAGACCTCTGCTCCCGGCAAGAAGCCCATCTTACCGGCTGGTGCAGGTCGTGCTCTTCGAGGACGAACGTGTTGACGATCTGTGCCCCGCCAGCCTCATGCAGCCGGCCATGGCGCTGCGCACGGCCGGCCTGAACGCGCTGCAGCTCGTCGGTCGTCTGGGCTGGCCGATGCACTACGTGGTCCGCGACTACTTGCAGGAACTCACCCGCCTGGAGCTGGGCGACACGGCCCTGGACGAAGGTCCCCACCTGTTCGTGAATGCGCGCCTCGTGCCGCGCCTGTCCTACGTGGACCGCCTGCGGGAACTGGGCGAGCAAGGCAGGGCAGCGGTCTGGACTGCCGGCGATGACGTGTGCGCCGCTCTTGTACCCCAGGGCGTCCGGCTGCCGGAACCCCTGACGCCTGCAAACTGCGCCCAGGCATTGATGCAGAGCGGCCCCCCCGACGAGCAGGCCCACCTCCAGCTCCTGCGCTATCCTCATGACCTGGTTCGCCTCCATATGGAGGCGTTCTCCGAGAACCTCGAGGCGCTCGTGCGCCTGCAGACCTACGGCACGCCGGCCGACGGCGTCTACGTGAACGGCGCCGTCAGCATCGCGCAATCGGCTGTGCTGGACCCCGCCAACGGGCCGATTGTGCTGGAGGATGGGGCTCGGATCGGCGAGTTTGCCTACGTAAGCGGGCCGGCCCACGTCGGCCGGAATTCCCGTCTCATTGACCACGCGGCCATCAAGGACGGGGTGGCGCTGGCGCCTGTCTGCAAGGTCGGGGGGGAGGTCGAGTGCTCCTCTTTCATGCCCTACTCCAACAAGCAGCACCACGGCTTCATCGGCCACGCGTTCATCGGGTCGTGGGTCAACATGGGCGCGGGCACGTCCAACAGCGACCTGAAGAATACCTACGGCAACGTTCGGGTCGAGCACCGGGGGGAGCGGATCGAGACGGGCATGCAATTCCTCGGATGCGTGGTGGGGGACTACTCCAAGACGGCCATCAACACGTCCATCTTCACGGGCAAGATCATCGGCTGCGCGAGCATGATCTACGGGTTCGTCACGCGGAACGTGCCGTCGTTCTGCAACTGGGCCCGCTCGCTCGGCGAGGTCACGGAATGCCCGCCCGAGGTAGCAGCGGCGGCGCAGAAGCGCATGTTCGCCCGACGCGGCGTGGAGCAGACCGACGCGCACGTCCGTCTGCTCCGCAGGGCGTTCGAGCTTACCAGGGCAGAGCGGCTGATCAGCTCAGAGCCGCCCCAGCTCTGAGGGCGGCCAGCGCGCGGGCCGACGCCGTTTCAACGCCTCTTGCGAGAACCGCGGCCTGCGAACAGGCGAAGCAGCTCTCCGACGTAGTCCTGGCCGGTCCGCAGCTCTATTACGGGCACGCCGCACTGCCCAAAGGCGCGGCGCGTCCGTCGCCGCTCGTCGGCCAGCGCCTCACGCGTCCGTCGCCCGGCGGCGCCGCGCAGGTCGAGGTGGGTCAGGACGCCCGACTCGGGGTCGGCTACTTCCGCCACGGCGCCCTCCGCAGCTGTGTTACCTTCCCGGAGCCACACGGCCATGAGGTCGTGTTTGCAGGCGCATGCGGCCAGGAGGCGCCGCACGTCCTCGGCGTGGACCGCGGGCCTGGTGAGAAAGTCGCTCAACAGGAAGACGAGGGCATGTCCGCGCACGTTCCGCAGCCGCTTCAGGACGGGCCGCAGGTCCGTCCGATCGCCTCGAGGCGGCTCGCCGAGGCAGCGCTGGACTACGCTCAGTGCGTGTCTCTCCCCACGGGCGGCGCGCAGGGCGGCCTGGACACGCTGCCCGAACAGCAGCCCTCCCACCCGGTCGCCCTTCCAGGCAGCCGACAGCGCCACGGCGGCCGCGACCAGGCACGCCGTCTGCCGCCGGGTGCCGTCGCGCCCGGCGTCCCCCATGGAGCCGCTGACGTCCAGGGCCAGCAGCACGCGCAGCTCCCGCTCCTCGACGTAGCGCCGCACGTAGGGCTCCTGTCGGCGTGCCGTGAGCAGCCAGTCAATGTGCCGCACGTCATCGCCCGCCGCATATCGCCTGTGCTCCAGAAACTCGACCCCGGGGCCGCGGAATGCGCTGGCATACGAGCCCGCGAGCCGGCTGGTCACGTCCCGCAGCACGCGCAGCCGCAGGCTCTTGACGCGGCGATAGAGATCACTCAGCGTGGCGTCGGGCAACTCAGCCAAGGCGCGCCTCCCGGATCGGCGTGAGCTCGGCGGGGTCCGGCGCCGTCCTGAGCTCGGCCACGGTCACCTCCGGAGGGCAGAGCAGGCGGTAGGGGATGGCAGGGGAGGTGCCGAGCCCGTTGTTGAGGATGAAAACGGTGTTCCCGTGCCGGAACGTGCCGTGCGCCAGCCGGCGCGGGATGCGGGAACGCGTCACCACGGCACCGATGACGGGCAAGCGCACCTGCCCGCCGTGCGTGTGACCGAAGAAGGCGAGCCGGGCCCCACGCGCGCACACGTCCCACACAACGTCGGGGCTGTGAGCCATGGCAATGACGGGCAGATCGGGCTCGAGCCCCGACCAGGCGGCGTCCACGTCCGGCTCGAAGACGAAAGCGTCGCGGAGACCCGCCACGGCGAAAGGGCGGCCGTCCGTCGCGGCGAGCGTTGCGCTCGCGTCGCGCAGCACGCGCGCGCCGTGGCGGCGAAGGCAATCGGCGAGATCGTCGGCCGGATTCGGGCCGCTGAAGGCCTGCTGCGACCGATGGGTCAGCAGGTAGCGGTATGCCTTCAGGGCGCTGAGGTGGGCGTAGTCATGGCCCCCGAGCACGGCCAGGGCGCCAATCCGCGGTGCGAACATGCCCAGCACTTCCTCCACGCTCTCCAGGCCGGCGGCGCTGTCTAGCATGTCGCCCGTCAGGAGCAGCAGGTCGAAGTCCTCTCGGGCTCTGACCCCTTGCAGGAATCGGAGTATCGGCCGATCGCGGCCGTGGAAGTGGGCATCCGTCAGGTGCAGTATCTTCAGCGGCGGCAGGCCCAGACTGCCCGCGTCCAGCACGACGCGGCGCACCCGAAACCGCTGCCTTTCGACGAGCACCATCCAGGCCAGCAGCAGTGCGGCCACGCCCGACCCCAGCACCATGTACGTCACAGCCTGCATGCGGCGGCTCCCGGCGCGCCTGTGACCCGGGCCCGGTCAAAGGGTAGAATACAGGCCGAAACGGCCACTCTACCGCCGGCCGCGGCGGCGTGTCAACCAGTCCCCCAGGCCCGCATTGGTCATGTTGTGGCGACTGATACTGCTGCTGACCCTGGTGCCGCTGGTCGAGCTGCTGCTGCTCGTGCGGCTGACGCAGCTGTGGGGCAGCTTCGCCCTGACGGTGCTCATCATCGTGGGCACGGGCCTCATCGGCGCTGTGCTGGCCAGACGGGAAGGGCTGCGCGTGCTGGGCCGGGTGCAGGAACGGCTCCGGCGCGGCGAGCTGCCCGCCGACGGCCTCGTGGACGGCGTGCTGATCCTCCTGGCGGGGGCCCTGCTCATCACGCCGGGCCTGATCACCGACGCGGCCGGCTTCCTGCTGCTCATCCCGCCGAGCCGTGCAGCCGTGCGCGCACTGCTCAAGCGCCGCATACGACGCATGATCACCGAGGGTCAGGCCACCGTCTGGGGCACGCGATGGCGACCCATAGACGACGAGCCGCCGCCGGGCGCGCCCCCGATGGAAGATGACGACTGAGCGCCCGGCCCTACGGCTCCTTCTTGAGGCGCCGCTCCACCGAGCGGGCGTGGGCCTCCAGCTCCTCGGCGCGCGCGATGGCGGCGATGACCGGCGCATCCTCCGCCAGCGCCGCGGCGTCGTATCGGATGACGCTCGACCGTTTCAGGAAGTCGTTGCAGCTCAGTCCGCTGGCGAACCGCGCCGTGCGCGAGGTGGGCAGTATGTGCGACGGTCCGGCGACGTAGTCGCCCGTCGGCTCCGGCGTCCACGGACCGAGGAAGATCGCGCCCGCGTGGCGGATGCCCTCCGCCACGGCTTCCGGCTCCCGGGCGAGCACCTCCACATGCTCCGGCGCCAGCCGGTTGGCCAGCTCCACGCACTCCTCGAGCGTGGCGGCAATGATGACGGCGCCGTAGCGCTCCAGGCACGCGCGCGCAGCCGCGGCCCTGGGCAGGGATGCTACCTGGCATTCCAGCTCGGCCCTGACGCCCTCGGCCAGGTCGGCGTCATCGGTGAGCAGGACGGCCGAGCCGGGGTCGTGCTCGGCCTGCGATAGCATGTCGGCTGCCACGAACCCGCGCTCGGCAGAGCCGTCGGCTATGACCACGATCTCGCTCGGCCCCGGCAGCATCTCGACGCCGACCTGGCCGAACACCTCCCGCTTGGCCAGCGTCGTGTAGATGTTGCCCGGCCCGGCCACGAAGTCCACGGCGGGCACCGATTCGGTGCCGTAGGCCAGCGCCGCCACCGCCACGGCCCCACCGAGCCGGTATACCTCGTCCACGCCCGCCAGGCGGGCTGCGGCGAGCCGGTCGTCGCTTACGCTGCCGTCAGCCCGCGGCGGGGTGGCCATGGCCACGCGCGGCACGCCGGCCACCCGGGCGGGCACCACGGCCATGACGACGGTCGAGGCCAGGCTCGCCGTGCCCCCGGGGATGTAGACCCCCGCCGAATCAACCGGGCGGTAGCGTATGGAACAGACGCGCCCGCCGTCGCGCAGCGGCTCCGGGTCCTTCAGCAGGATGGACTCCTGAAAGCGGCGCACGCGGCCCACGGCCAGACCCAGCGCCTCGCTCAGGGCAGCGGGGCACCGCGCGACGGCCTCCGCGATCTCGTCGTCGCTCACTCGCAGACGCTCCGGCGTCAGGGCGCACCCGTCCAGGCGCCTGGTCTGCTCGATGAGGGCGGCGTCGCCGCGCAAGCGAACGTCGGCCATGACGCGGCGCACGGCGTCCAGGGGCGGCTCCTCCGCCCGTGCCCCGGCGGCCCGCAGCCCTTCCTCCAGGCTCAGCCTCTGGATGAGGGCACTGAGCTTCGCCTCGAAGTCGGGGGCGTCGGTCTTCCAGACGGGAACGGGCATGGTTTCGCCTCGCAGGCACGAAGGGATTGGAGGGGAGACGGACGACCGCCGGACCGGGCGTGAAGGGGCGGCGCCTCAGCCGGCCGGATGCGAGGACTGCCCCTCGTCGTCGGCCTCGTCTTCTTCGCCGGCGGCCTTCACCTCATCCTCGACGTCGCGCAGGCCCTTCTTGAACTCCGTTACGCTCTTGCCCATCGAGCGCATGATCTCGGGCAGCCGACGGCCGAAGAGTAGCAGGGCGATGATAAGGATGATGAGCCACTCACTGCCGCCCGGCAGCCCCAGGAATGCCAGCATCCCCTCGCCTCCGCTTAGCCCTGGACCGCGCTCGGCCCGCCCAGCGCATAGGGCCGAACGGCGCCGCGCGACCGGTCAGTCTGGCACGATTATAAGCCTGTGGCGCGACCATTGCAACGCGCTTGGCCGTCCTATCGCGGGCAGCGGGCAGGCTTTTGCATCCGCCGGTCGCAACCCGTAACTTAGACAGAACCCATCCGGGTCCCCTCAACGTCAACGGGAAACGGGGAGGAACATGTCGCTGTCCACGGCCGAGATCGAAGCCATCGTGCGGGACCTCAAGCCCCGGCTCGAGGGCGGCCGCATCGAGCGCGTGGACCAGCCGCGGCCTGACCGGCTCGTGCTGACCGTCCGCAGCGGCCCGGCGCTC
>LJUE01000004.1 GCA_001303885.1 Planctomycetes bacterium SM23_32
GGTCCAGATCGGGCCACACGTGCATCTGGCACACGTAGGTCGGCGGCACGGCCTCCAGCCAGACAGTCTGCCAGATGCCCGTCGTGCGCGTGTAGAGGCAGCCGGAGGGATGGTAACCGGGCGACTGCTTGCCGCGGGGGATGGAGGCCTGGCGGATGGGGTCAACGGCGCGCAGGACCAGCTCGTCCCTGCCGTCCCCCCGCAGCGCCTCAGTCAGGTCCACGGTGAACGGCGTGTAGCCGCCCTCGTGCCCGCCGACGCGCCGCCCGTTCAGCCACACGGTGGTCACGTAGTCGCAGGCGCCGACGTGCAGCAGCACGCGCCGGCTGCGCCAATGCTCCGGCAGAGCAAGGAAGCGCCGGTACCACACGGAGTTCATGAAGTCCCGCTCCCCCACGCCGGACAGCTTGCTCTCGGGGCAGAAGGGGACGAGTATCTCGCCGCTCAGGTCGTGGCCGCTCGCGTAGCCCCGCTCCTCGCCGGAGACGCCCGGATCGGTCTCGAACTGCCAGGTGCCGTTCAAGTTCAGCCACCACTCGTCGTCGCGGCGCAGGTCGGGGCGCGGATGCTCGGGACGCGGCACGTCGGGCATGTTCACTACCTCGGCAGGCAAAGCGCGAAGCGGATGAACTGTGACGGCCCGTACTTTAGGCAAGTGGCCCCGCAGTGTCAACGAGCGCGCCCGCAGGCTGCCGCCGGGAGCGCCCTTGCTTGCTTTGCCGGTGCCCGTGTGATAGATTACCTCGCCCATCGGGGCTGCTATCCGATGCGGGGGCAAGCCGTCCCGCCAAACCCCATGCCGGCGGAGAGGACCATGCCGCTCGAGGAGTTCCTGAGCCGCGTTGGAAAGGTCATCAAGAGGGACGACATACGGGGCGTCTACGGCGAGAACATAGACGCTGCGTTCGCCTACGACCTGGGAGTGGCCCTGGCCGACACGTTCATCGAGTGCACGGCCGTGGACCCGGTCAACGTGGTTGTGGGACACGACATGCGCCTCAGCGGCCCCGTGCTGGCGCAGGCGCTCTGCACGGGGCTGGAGGACGGAGGCTGCCGGGCCGTCATGATGGGCCGGGCGGGCACGGAACTGGTCGGTTTCCTGCCGGCCAAGTACTCCGACGTCATTGACGGCGGCGTCATCATCACGGCCTCGCACAATCCGAAGGACAACAACGGGTTCAAGTTCTTCGGGCGCGGCGGCATGCCGCTGCCGATGGCGGCCGAGTCGGCTCCTCCCTCCCCGGAGAACGGCATGCAGTGGCTGGCGCTGGCCATCAAGAAGCGCATGGTGCCCGACCGGCTCCGGTGGGACGACTTCGCCCCGGACTACATCCGCACGGCGGTCGAGCGGGCCGGCTGCGACTTCGCAGCGGCCCTCGACGGCGCCGAGCCCGTGCGCGTGGCCGTGGAGGCCGGCAACGGAATGGGCGCCAGGATCCTGCAGGAGTTCGCCCGCATCACCGACGGCTTCGAGTGGGCCTGGTCCCACGACACGCCCGACGGCGGCTTCCCCGTGGTCATCCCCAACCCGCTCCAGGCCGACTACCAGGCCATGCTCCGCGACCTGGTCCTGCAGACGGAGAGCCACGTCGGCGTCTGCTTCGACGGCGACGCCGACCGCGTGGCGATGTGCGACGAAGGCGGGCATATGCTCAGCCCGCCGCAACTGACGGCCCTGGTGGGCCGCCGGCTGCGCCAGAAGCTGGGACCGGACGTGAAGATAGCCTTCAACCTGGCGTCCAGCTGGGTAGTGGCCGACACGCTGGGCGAGCGCAGCGACGTGCTCGGCGGATCGAGGGCGCTGATGACGCCGGTGGGATATGGCAAGATCAAGCCCATCATGTACGACGACCCGCAGATCGCCCTCGGGGCGGAGCACTCGGGGCACTACATGTTCCGGGAGTTCTGGTGCGCCGACAGCGGCATGATGGCCGGCCTGCTGATGCTGGAGCTGGTGGCTGAGCTGCACGCGCAGGGCAGGACGCTGTCCGGGGAGCTGGAGAGCATGCGGGAGCGCTACTGGGAGTCCGGCGAGATCAACTTCCAGCTCCCGCCCAACCGCGCCGCCGACGAGGCCATCGCCGCCGCCGTCGAGAAGTTCGGCGACGAGGTGAGCCGGCTCTACGTTGTCTCCAACGACCGCTGCCGGCTCGTGGACTCCTATCCGCCCCGGGGCGTCGAACTGAGCGTGAGCGACGTGCGGGCCGAAGCGGGCGAGTGGTGGTTCTGCATGCGCAAGAGCGGCACGGAGGCCGGCGCGGGCGACCTGTTGAGGCTCTACGTCGAGGCCGTCGGCGAGCGGACCCTCATGGAGCAGAAGCGCGACGCCCTGGTGCAGATGGTGGGACCCGGACTCCGCGTCTGAGCTCCCCTGTCGCCGCACCGGGCGGCGCGCGGCCGCATAGAGCGGGAGGCGCCATGGGCAGACGCACCGCACACTTCAAGACCGCCGCTGCGTGGCGGCCGTGGGCGCTCGCGTTGCTGGGGGGCCTCGTGCTCTGGGCGGGCGCTGGACGGACGGCCCTCGGCCAGGAGGAGGTCGCGGCGCCCGAAGCGCCAGCACCGGAGCTGACCGTTGCGGACGTGCAGGGGCGCATCGGGCGCGTGCAGGAGTCGCACGAGCCGGCCGACCCGGTTCGCGCCCGGCTGCTGGACACCTACCAGCAGGCACTCGATCACCTTCAGCGCGCCGAGGAGGCGCGCACCAACACGGCGCAGTTCGACGCCGACCGCGAGAGCGCCCCGGCGCGGCTCGAGCAGATCCGGGCCGACCTGGCGGGACCCCTCCCCGAGGTCCGGGTCGAGGCGCCACCGGAAGCCACCCTCACCGACCTGGAGCAGCGGCTGAGCATAGCCGAGGCGTCCCTGACCGCCGCGCAGGCCACCTGGAGGCAGCTCGAAGACGAGCCGACCCGCCGGGCCGAACGCCGGGCGGAGATCCCGAAGCCGCTCTCGGAAGCGGAGCAGGAGCTGGCCGAGGTCCGGCAGCAACTGGCCGCCCAGCCCCCGGAGGAAGCCAACGAGGCCGCCGAGGCCGACCGCATCCTGCTACAGGCCCGCAGGATGGCGCTCGAGAACCAGGTAGCCTCCTACCGGGCCGAGATCCTCTCGTACGACGCCCGGCGCGAGCTGCTCTCGGCACGGCGCGAGTGGGCGACACGCGAGCTGAACGCCGCGCGGGAGCGCGTGGAGGCCTGGCGCCGGCTGGTCCAGCAGCAGCGTCAGGTCGCAGCGGGAGAGGTGGTCGCCGAGGCACGGCGCGTGGCGGCGGATGCCGACCCCGCGTTGCGGGAGCTCGCCGAGGGCAATGAGGAGCTGGCCGCAAGGTGGGCGGCCGCGGACGGACCGGCGACGAAGGCCGCGAACGCCGCCCGCCGGCTCCAGGACGCCAATGCCAAGCTGACCGAGCTGAGGGTGGACTTCGCGCGCGTGCGGGCCCGCACGGAGGCCGTCGGGCTGACCAAGGCCATCGGGGCGCTGCTGCGCAAGAAACGCACCGACCTGCCGGACATCCGCCAGTACCAGGGCAGCGTCCGCGCCCGCCAGGCCATGCTGTCCGACGTGCAGCTTGAGCTGCTTGAGCTTGAGGAGCAGTGGTCCGCCGTGGCGGACACCGATGCGCAGGTCCAGCAGATGCTCTCGAAGGCCGGTCGCCCCCTCGCCGAGCAGCAGCGGGAGGAGATGCGCCAGACCGCCCTGGGGCTGCTGCGCGCCCGGCGCGACCTGCTCGACTCCCTGATCCGCGACTACAACAGCTACTTCACGTCGCTGCTCTACCTGAACATCGCTGAGGAGCAGCTCATCGCCGTCATCCAGGATTACGCGAATTACGTTGACGAGAAGATCCTGTGGTTCCGCAGCACGTCGCCCCTGCGCTGGGGGGACGTGCCGGGCGCCTGGAAGGCCCTCGGCGAGCTGGCCGAGCCGGCCACGTGGGTGGACTCCGGCAGCGCGCTGCTCCACGACGCGTTGGCC
Source organism: Planctomycetes bacterium SM23_32 (assembly GCA_001303885.1). Classification (GTDB taxonomy): domain Bacteria; phylum Planctomycetota; class Brocadiia; order SM23-32; family SM23-32; genus SM23-32. Next base: position 3,976 of record LJUE01000004.1, read on the forward strand.
CGGCCGGTCGCCTACGCAATGGCGTTGCTGCTGGTCGCGCTGTATCTGCGCACGCGGGGCCGCATGCGGGCGCAGTTGCGGCGCAACGGCGAGCTGAGCCGCTCGGCGGAGACGGACTCCCTCGCCCTGACGCTCGCCGCGCTGCTGCTGACGCTCGTGGCCTCGCTCTTCGGGCCGGCCGTGGTCTGGTTCGCCGGCTGGCGGCTCGGGGCGGCCGCCGAGGCGCCGGACCTGGCGAAGACGGCGGGCTGGGCGCTTCAGCAGACCTCGGTGGTCTACCTGACGCTCGCCTTCCTGTGGCAGATGTGCGCCGATCAGGGCCTGGCCGACAGCCACTTCCATTGGCCGGAGCGCGGCCGCCGCATCCTGCGGCACAACCTCTCCTGGCTCGGCGCCGCCGCACTGCCCCTGCTGGCCGTGTTCCTGACTGTGGCGGCGGACGGGACAGAGGGGGGGCTTGACTCGCTGGGGCGGTTCGTGCTCGTGGCCATGCTGGTGCTCCTTGCGGTCTTTCTCTGGCGGGTGCTCAGTCCCAGGCTCGGTGTGCTGCGCGAGGCCCTCAGCCGCCACCCGGGCGGCTGGCTGGAGCGGCTCCGCTTTGTCTGGTATCCGGGCGCGGTGAGTCTGCCGCTCGTGCTCGCCCTGGCGTCGCTGGCCGGCTACCTCTACACGGCGCGGGAGCTGGCCGCCCGCCTGCTGTGGACCGCCTGGCTGGGGCTGGCCCTGCTGATCGCCTACGAGATGGTGCTGCGCTGGCTCTTCGTGGCGCGCCGCAAGCTGGCCCTGGAGCGGGCCCGCAGGCGACGCGACGAAGAGGGCGAGGCCGCCCAGGCGACGGCCCCCGCACCCGAGAGCGGAGCCGTGCCCGAGGAAGAGATCTCCATCCACGTCATCAGCACCCAGACGCGCCAGCTTGCCGTGAGCCTGGTGGCCGTGGGCCTGATAGCCGGGCTCTGGTTCGTCTGGGGCCCCGTGCTGCCCGCCCTCGGCATGCTGAGCGCGGTCACGCTCTGGGGCGTTACCCTCGCCGACGCGGGCATGGCCCTGCTTATCATCGCGCTGACGGTCGTGGCCGCCCGCAACATCCCCGGCCTGCTCGAGATAGCCGTCCTCCAGCACCTGCCCCTCGAGGCCGGCGTGCGATTCGCCATCACCACCATCTGCCGCTACCTGCTGAGCATCCTCGGCATCGTGCTCGCCGCCGAAGCCGTCGGCGTCGGCTGGGACAAGGTGCAGTGGCTGGCGGCGGCCATGACGGTGGGCCTGGGCTTCGGCCTGCAGGAGATATTCGCCAACTTTGTCAGCGGTCTCATCATCCTGCTGGAGCGGCCCATGCGCGTCGGCGACACCGTGACGGCCGGCGACATCACCGGCACCGTGACCCGCATCCGCATGCGGGCCACCACCATCACCGACTGGGACCGCAAGGAGCTGGTGGTGCCGAACAAGGAGTTCATCACCGGCCGGCTGGTGAACTGGACCCTCTCCGACCGGATACTGCGGCTCGTCGTGCCGGTCGGCATCGCCTACGGTTCGGACACGGCCCGGGCAAGCGGGCTGCTGCTGGAGGTGGCGCGGGAGCACCCCGACGTGCTCGACGAGCCGGAGCCGAGCGTCGTGTTCATGGGTTTCGGCGCCAGCTCGCTGGACTTCGAACTGCGGGCCTTCATCCCCACCGTAGACGTGCTGCTGAAGGTGCGCAACGACCTGCACATGGCCATTGACCGGGCCTTCCGCGACGCCGGCGTCGAGATAGCGTTCCCCCAGCACGACGTGCACATCCGCTCCATCCGGGCGCCCCTGCGGGTAGAGGGAGGGGAAGTCGAGACTCCCGAGACAGGCGGCGAGGACTGAGGCGGCAAGTGGCCATCATGGGTTTCCTGCGCGGGCTGAGCCGGTCCCTGGCGGCCCTCCTGCGGCGCGAGCGTGAGCCCCTCTCTCCCGCCTCCCGTTTGGGGCGCCGCGGCGAACGCGAAGCCGCCGACCACCTGAAACGCCTCGGCTACACCATCCTGGAGCGCAACTACCGCATCAGACAGGGCGAGATAGACCTGGTGGCCTTCCGGGACGGCGTGCTGGCGTTCGTGGAGGTGCGTGCGCAGACCGAGCCCGCCATGGTAGACGCCCTCTACACCATCACGCGCCGCAAGCAGCGCCGCATTATCAAGGCCGCCCAGACCTACGTGGCGCTTAACGCAGTGGAACGCGGCGAGGTGGAGCTGCGCTTCGACGTGGTGGCCGTCCTGTTCAACGACCGGGGGCAGCGGCGAGACATCCGTCACATAGAGGGTGCGTTTCAGGAGACGCCGAAGGGCTTCACGTGATCGGGCGGGCGCGCCGCCCTGGGCCGGCGGCGCCGGCCTGCTCTGCCGCGCGACTTGACAACCCGCGCGCCGATGTGGCATATATCGTGGCTCGCCCGTTGCCCCGCTTTACGTCCCCGAACATGGCCAAGAACCAGGACTTGCCCGGCTTCTACGAGAAGCGCAAGATCCTCTTCTCCGAGAGAACCTCGCCGGAGAAGATGCGGCGAACGGGCCAGATGTTCATGGAGGCCGGCCGCTACGACGACGCGCTGGAGTTCTTCCAGCGCTGCGAGGCGGAGGACCTGGTCCGTCGCATCGCGGCGGAGGCCATGGAGGACGGGAACACGCCCCTTTACATGCGGGCGAAGAAGGTGCTCGGGGAGCAGGTCTCCGAGAGCGAGTGGACGGGACTGGCAGCCGCCGCCGAACGGGCCGCCACGCCCACGATGGCCCACCTCGCCCACCGCCAGGCGGGCCATGAGGAAGAGGCCGCCCGCCTGCGCGCCGCGGCGCCGCGCCTCGAAGAGGAAGAGGAGCCGGACGCGGAAGATCACTCAGAAGACGCGCAGGGGCAGCCCGGCCCTGATTGAACCCCAGCGGCCCGAACGGAACAAACGCGGCGGAGCCGCCCTCCGCCCGGAGCGCGGACGACCAGGACATCGGGGGAAGACGGTGCTTGTTGAAGCGAACGAGTTGACCCGCTACTACGGCCCGTTCCTGGCCGTGGACGCGGTGAGCTTCGGCATAGACCGGGGCGAGATCGTGGGGCTGCTCGGGCCGAACGGCGCCGGCAAGACCACGACCATCCGCATGCTGACCGGCTTCCTGCCGGCCAGCGACGGAGCCGCCTCGATAGCCGGCCACGACGTGCGCGAGGAGCCGGTCCAGGTGCGCCGCCACATCGGCTACATGCCCGAGAACAACCCCCTCTACCCCGAGATGCGGGCCCGCGAGTACCTGGGTTTTCGCGCCGAGCTGAAAGGCGTGCCGCGGCGCGTCCGCCGGGACAGGATAGCCGAGTGCATCGAACTGTGCGGCGTCGGGCCGGTGGCCGGGCAGATCATCGGCACCCTCTCGAAGGGCTATCGCCAGCGCGTGGGGTTGGCCGATGCCCTGCTGGGGGACCCCGACGTGCTGATCCTCGACGAGCCCACCATCGGACTCGACCCCAACCAGGTGCGCGAGACGCGTAACCTGATCCGCAGCTTGAGCGAACGCCACACCGTCCTGATCTCCACCCACATCCTGGCCGAGGCCGAGCTGATCTGTAAGCGCGTCCTCATCATAGACCGCGGACGCATCGTCGCCGATGACACGCCGCGCGCCCTGTCCGACAAGACGCTGAGCGGCGCCGTCGTGGCCGAGATAGCCGGCGACGCCGACCAGATAGGCGCCGCCCTGGCCAAGGTGAACGGCGTGGAACGCGTGGACGCCGAGAAGACGAACGCCTGGAACACGTTCCGCCTGGCGACGGCCGCGGACGTGGACGTGCGCGAGGCCGTCTTCCACCTTGCCGCCGAGCACGGATGGAGCCTGCGGGAGCTGACGCTGACCCGGGCGTCGCTGGAAGATGTGTTCCACCGCCTGACGCTGGGTGAAGGCGCGGAGGAAGAGCCGTGATCCGGGACACCGCCGCCGCTGAGCTTGGAGAGGCGGCCCAGCCGCTGGCCTGGGAGGACCTGGGCAGCCGGCCGGCCGGCGCCGCCTTCCGCCAGAGCATGGCCGAGCTGCTGGCCCACCCCGCGCGTTTCTTCCGCAGGATGGCCACGACGGGCGGCCTGCACGAGCCGCTCGCGTTCTTCGCCTTCACGTTCACGGCGGCCCTGCTGGTGGCCTTTCCGGCGGCGCTGAGCTACTTCGGCGTGGCGGCGCCCGACCCCGAGCGCACGGCCCAGCAGGTCTACAGCCTTTACGTCGTGCCGGCGCGGATCACCGGTCTGCTCGTCGCGCTGCTGCCGCTGGCCGTGGTGGCCGCCTGCACGCTGATGGTGCTGCTCGGCGGCCTGTTCCACGCCGCCGCCAGACCCTTCGGCGCCCGCAACTGGGAGGGCTCGGTCAGCGCCTGGCTCTACGCGGGGAGCGCCGCCCTGTCGCCGAGCGTGCTGTCGTTGGCCGCGGTCCTCATCGTCGCGCTGGGCGGCTACCTTATCGGGCTGCTCTGGCCCGGCGCGAAGGACACGGCCGCCGCCTTCGCGCGATGGACGTTGCTGGTGCTCGGCTCGGCGGGGCTCCTGGCGGGGCTCATCCTCCTGGTGATGGACGCGATGGTCGGCTGCACCCAGGCCTTCAGACTCGACGCCATGCTCGGGGCGGCGGCCGGAGTGTCGGGCCTGCTGCTGGTCGGCGTGGCGGTGGGCCTGAGCACCTGGAGCTTCGCAAGCTGGGGCCTGGCCGGCGGGCTGATCGTGACCGGCGCCTGGCTGCTCACGGCGACCGCGGTGGCCGTCGCCTGCCGGGCCGCAGCCGTGCGCACCGAGGGGAAAGCATAGACCATGGTCAACGTGCCCGCCATCACGAAGCGCGAGCTGAACACCTACTTCCTCTCCCCCATCGCCTACGTGGTGTTGACCGGTTTCGCGCTGGCGCACGGCATCATGTTCAGCATGGCCCTGCGTCCGCCGCTCGACCCGAACAACGCGGCCCAGTGGGCGCTCTACGTGCCAATCTTCCTGCTGGTGCCCGCCATGCCGCTGCTGACGATGCGTCTGCTCAGCGAGGAGACCAACCGCGGCACCATCGAGACGCTCATGACCACGCCGGTCAGTGAGACGGAGGTCGTGCTGGGGAAGTTCGTCGGAGCCTTCATCTTCGCCGTGGTGATGTTCCTGCCGGTGCTCGGCGAGCTGATCTTCCTGCGCTTCGTGGGCCCGATGGACGCGGGGCCGCTGCTGAGCGGCTTCCTGGGCGTCTTCCTGCTGACGGGGCAGTTCATCGCCATCGGCCTGTTCTGCTCGGCGCTGACGCGCATCCAGATCGCCTCGTCCATCACGAGCTTCGTCCTGCTGCTCGGCCTCTACTTCCTGTGGTTCCTGGCGCGGGATTCGGCGGGCAGCCTGGCGCGGCTCCTGCGCTACCTCTGCCCGCCCATGCACTACGCCGACTTCCTCAAAGGCGTCGTGGACACGCGGCACCTGGCCTACTTCGCCCTCACCACGGCGGCGTTCCTGTTCCTTACCGCCAAGGCCCTCGAGCTGCGGAAGTGGAGGTGAGGCCGATGGGCAAGCAACCACTGCCGCGCTGGAAGGCCCTGACGCGGGCCGGCATCCTGCTGGGGCTGGCGCTGCTGATGGCGGGCTTCGTGGTGCGCGACGTGCGGGCAAGGGACTTCCTGCGGACCGACTACGTGGCGCTCGGCCTCTGGATCGCCGGCGCCCTGCTGGCGGTCGGCGGCTGCGTGCTGAACTACCGGATGTTCCTGTCGCTGCTCTCGGGGCGCCGGGCGGGCGAAGGGATCAACCTCGCCCTCACCGTGGTCCTGGCGCTGGGGCTGGCCGGGCTGCTCTGCTTCATCACCTCCCGGCGCTTCGCTCGCCTGGACTGGACCGGGCGACGCACCTACAGCCTCCACTCCAAGACCAGGAACATCCTGAAGGGCCTGGACCAGGACGTGACGGCTACCGTCCTGTTTGCGCGGGCCGACGACCCCCTGACGGGCCGCGCCCTGGAGAGCACGATGGACGTCCTGGAGGAGTTCAAGTCCCAGACCGGCCACGTGACGGTCCGGGAGATCAACTGGATGCTCCAGGAGGACCAGGGGAGATGGGAGGGCCTCCGCCAGACGCTGGGGGACGAGGACGTGCCCCCCTTCGCCGTGATCTTCACGACCGCCGATGGGCATGAGGTCGTGCCGCTGGGCAAGATCATCACGGCCGCCATGGGGCAGGTGCAGTTCACCGGCGAGGACGCATTCGCCGGCGCCCTGACCAAGCTCACCGAGAGGCGCAAGGCCACCATCTACTTCCTGACCGGCCACGGCGAGCGCCCCATGGAAGTGGATGAGCCGATGCCCACGGGCGGCGAGCAGGCTACCCTCACCTCGGGGCCGGCCTACTCCCTCTCGCGCATGGTCAAGGCGCTGCGCAAAGACAACTACGAGGTCAAGACGCTGAACCTGGCCGCCGAGCCCCAGGTCCCGGACGACTGCGACGCGCTCGTGATCGCCGGCCCGCGCACGCCCATCAACGAGGCCCAGATGAGGGCCATCCGCTCCTACCTGGACGAGCGCAGCGGGCGGGCCCTCGTCATGCTCGACCCCGTCGTCGTTTCGGGCGGCGCGAGCGGGCTGGAAGGGCTGCTGGCCGACTACGACATCCAGGCCCACACCGACGCCGTGGGCCTGACGAACCAGTCAACGATACTCGGGCTGATGCAATCGCCGGACGTGTGGGTCCTGGAGGACGGCCTGGCCGACCATCCGATCACGCGGGACCTGAAGAACTACACCGTCCACTTCCAGTACGCCTGTCCGCTCACGGTGGGCGAGTCGGCGCAGCCGCCGCAGCCGGGCGGACCCGCAGGGCCGGCGCCCGTCGCCGAACAGCTGCTGACGGGACAGGCCAGCTGGGGAGAACGGGACTACCGCCCCGACTCCCGGCGGGCGGCTGAGTACGACGCCGGCCGCGACGTCGCGCCGCCGACCGTCGTCGGGGCCGTGGCATCGCCGCCCGAGCCGCCTCCGATGGGGCCGATGGCGCCGCCGATGGCCCAGGAAGCGCCCGGCGCCCGGCTGGTCGTCATCGGCAGTTCACTATCGTTCGTCAACCGTGTGGTGGAGGCCGAACCGGCCAACCTCTACCTCGTCCTGAACACGGTCAACTGGATGGCCGGCAAGCTGCACATGCTCGGCATCCCGCCGCGGACGCTGGAGTTCAACGACATCCCCGTCTCGGAGGGCCAGATCGCGGCCTCACGCTACATCTTCATCATCGGGCTGCCGGCCGTCATCGTGGCGCTGGGCATCGGCGTCTGGCTCCTGCGTCGGCGGTAGGAAGGGCGTCCCGGCGAAGGAGCAGGAGCACGCGAGGAAGATGAGTCTGCGCAAGCACAGCTCAACGCTGCTGTTGCTGGCGGCCGTGGCCGTCGCGGGCATCGTCGCCTACGCCGTCTCCCGTCAGCCCAGTTCCGACGAGCTGGAGAAGCAGCGCAAGCGGCTCTTCCCCGGGCTGGCGACCCAGGACGTCCGCGAGCTGACCATCCAGGAGGGAGCGGAGCAGCTCGTCTGTCGCCGCGACGGAGAGAGCGAGTGGCGCATCGTGCGGCCCGTGGACGTGCGCGCCGACCGCTGGGAGGTCGAGAGCATACTGGACAAGCTCGAACTGGCCGAACGGGTCTCGTCCGTCTACCCCGAGAAGGGCCAGGCGCTCGATGCGGCCCTCTACGGCCTGGCCGAGCCGGTGCGCACGGTCACCGTAAAGGGGAGCACCCGCGCCTGGACCATGACGGTCGGCAGGGAGGCGGGGGCGGGCAAGGCCGTCTTCGTCGCCGTGGAAGGACGAGAGGGTGTCTTTGCCGTGCCCGACGACGTGGTCCAGAAGACGGCCGTCACCCTGAGCGACCTGCGCAGCAAGACGATCGCGCCGCGCATCAGCGCCTTCGACGTGCAGAAGGTGACGCTGAGCGCCGCGGCCCTCGACGAGCGCCCGGCCCGCGAGCTGGAGTGCGAGAAGACCGGCGAGACCTGGGAGCTGAAGAAGCCCTTCCACGATCTGGCCGACGAGGAGGAGGTCAGGTCGCTGGCGAACAAGCTCTACGACCACCGTATCGGCAGCGACGAGTTCGTCGCGGACGACCCCACAAAAGCAGCCGATTACGGCCTCGACGAGCCGGCGCTGACGCTCACCCTCGAAGGGAAAGAGCAGACCCAGACCATCGTCTTCTCCCGCCGCGAGGCAGAAGGGAAGCTCCAGTACTACGCCCTGCACAAGGGCGAGCCGGCCATCGTCCGCGTGCCGGAGTCGCTCTTCAACGCCCTGGATCAGGACGCCGCCGAGCTGCGCGAGCGGAGGCTGGCCGACTTCAGGGCCGAGGACGCCGCCGAGCTGGCGCTGCGCGGGCCGGCGGGCGAACTGCGCCTGCAGAAGGAGGACGAAGACTGGCAGATCGTCGGCGAAGCGCCGGTGGACGCCGACGCGACGGTGCTCGGCAGCCTGCTGCGCGACCTGACCGAAGCGGAGGTCAAGGAGTTCGTCGCCGACGCCGCCGACGACCTGTCGCCGTACGGGCTGACCGAGGAACGGCGCACCGCCCTCGAAGTCCTGAACGAGGACGGCGAGAGGCTGGCGGAGCTGGCGCTCGGCGTAGACGCGGCGACGGAGGGGCAGGTCTACGCCATGCGACCCCCCTACCCCGCCGTGCTTGCCATCGAGAGGGGCGACTACGTCGAGAAGCTGCTGACCGGACGGCTGGCGCTGCTCGACCGGGTGGTGCTCGAAGAACCCCGAGACGCAGCGGTGCGGGTCGCCACGGACGGCCCGAAGGGCGCCTTCGTCTGCGCCCGGGACGAAGCCGGGGACGGCTGGCGGCTGACGGAGCCGGTCACAGGCGACGCGGACCGGTGGGCGGCGCAATCCATCGTCGGCGACTTCGCCCACATGCGGGTGCTGAAGTTCGCCGCCGAGCAGGCGGAGGAGCTGGCCCCCTACGGCCTGGAGGAGCCCGAGATCACCGTGAGCGTCACCTACAAGGCGCCCGCAGCGGCGGGCGCGACGGAGGGGGCCGCGGAAGCCGAGGACGGCCACCGCGCGCGCGCCCTTCGCGTCGGCGCGCCGGCGGACGAAGGCCGATACGCCCGGCTGGCCGACGACGCGCGCGTCTTCATCCTGCCGGACTACATGGTCGCCCACTTCAGCGCCAGCCTGGCCTCCAAGGAGATCTGCCGCGCCTCCGACCTGACCGCCCTCACGTTCCAGAGGGGCGAGGAGACGCGGCGGTTCCTCTACGACGGGGAAAGCCGCGCCTGGACCGATGCCGACGGCGCCGATCTGCCCGAGGCCGCCGCCGAGGCCCTCAAGGAGGCGGAGTGGCTCCTGCGCAGCTTCAACGGCGCCGACGTGGCGGACTACGTCGAGAAGGCGGCCGCCCTCTACGGCTTCGACGAGCCCTACCTGATCGTCGAGCTCGACGAGAAGACGGCCAAGGGCAAGCGGGTCGTCATCGGCAAGGAGACCGAGGACGGCAACCGCTACGCCAAGGGACCCGTCACCGGCTTCGTGCACGTAGCCTCGGCGGCCGACGTGGAGAAGCTGACGGCCGTCTTCGAGCCGACCGCCCCGGAAGGGGCAGCGGCCGCCGAGCCCGATGAGACCCCCGAGGCCGAGGGCGCCGACGAACCCGCCGAAGCACCTGTCGAGGGATAGCTGCTCGACAGGCGCGCACTTGTCGCCATCAGGCCCTTTGACGCCGCCCTCGCCGCGTGGTATACACGCCTTCCCGCTCAATTGCCCCTCACCCCCAGCAGCAAGGAGGCCCTTGCGATGGCGGACATCCCGATCGGTCTGCAGCTTTTCTCGGTGCGCAAGCAGTGTGCCGAAGACCTGCCTGGCACGCTGGAGGCCGTGGCCGAGATGGGCTACGAAGGCGTCGAGTTCGCCGGCTACCACGGCCACGGCGCCGAGGACATCAGGCAGATGCTCGACGAGTGCGGCCTGGTCGCGTGTGGCACGCACACCGGCCTGGAGACGCTGCTCGGGGACGAGCTCGACAGGACCATCGCGTTCAACCAGACCATCGGCAACCGTTTCCTGATCGTGCCGTGGTTCCAGCGCGACACCAAGGAGGGATGGGTGGAGTTCGCCCGGACCCTCAACGAGGTGGCCGCCAGGCTGCGCCCCCTGGAGATGCGCACCGGCTACCACAACCACGGCCACGACTTCCGCCCGCTCAACGGCGAGGCGCCGTGGGACATCCTGTTCGGCAACGCCGATCCCGACGTCATCATGCAGCTCGACACGGGGAACGCCTTCCATGGCGGCGCTGACCCCGTGCCTTACATCGAGCGCTACCCGGGCCGCGCGACGACGGTGCACCTGAAGGAGTATTCCGCGACTGACGACAAGGCCCTCATCGGCGAAGGCGACGTGCCGTGGGACCAGGTCTTCCAGCTCTGCCAGACGGTGGGCGGCACCGAGTGGTACATCGTCGAGCAGGAGAGCTACGCCTATCCGCCCCTGGAGTGCGTGGCCAGGTGCCTGGAGAACCTGCGGAAGATGGGCGTCTGATGGACTCAGGGCTGCGCGGGAAGCGCTCCGCGCCCCGGGGGCTGCGCGGGAGACGGGTTGACAGGCTGCGCCGGCGCCGTTAGGCTTCAGGCCGAACGCGTGGCCGGCACGGCGCGCCGGCAACGTATGCGACCTGTGGGGAGGCAGCATGATGCGACCGAAGGCCCGTTGTGCGGTTGCTGGGATTGTGGTGGTTCTGGCGTGCTTACGGATGCCGGCGGCGCTGGCGGCTGACGGGGCGACGGTGGCGCCGAACGACGTGGTGTTCTACGCCGAGCTCAGCGGCGAGGCCGCCGAGGAGCTGGTGGGCATGGCCGCGCTGCCGCCGGTGGCGGGGCTCTTCCTTCAGGCGCCCATGCGCACGCCGTTCGGCGGCGTCAACCAGATGCTGGGCCTTCCGCAGGGGAGCCTTGACCGCGCGGCGCCGCACGTGGAGTCGCTCGCCGTGATCGTGGACGACCGCGGTCCGGCGGTGCTCGTCGGCTTCGACGAGGCGCGTTGGCCCCAATCCCTGCTGGAGGGGATCGAACGCCGGGCGGGATCGGACCTGGCATTCCTCGGCGGCGAGGTGGTCGGCCTGGCGCGGGACGAGTTCCTCGTGCTGGGCACCGAACTGGCCTGCGAGCGACTGGCCCGGGGCGACTACGCGCCGCTCGCCTCGGACGCGGCGTTCGCCGAGGCACGGGCCGGCGCGGCCGATGCGCGCTTGTGGGGCTACCTGTCGGCGCCCCGCCTGATTGACGCCATCCTGGCCGAGGCGGACGACTTCACGGCCACCGACATCCAGATGTTCGTGCGGGCCGCGGGCCTGGACCGGGCGAAGTATGCCACCCTGACGGCCCGTAGAGCCGAAGAGGCGGCGGCCGGCGAACTGAAGGTCATGTTCGACAGCGAGGATGCCCCCGTCGTGGCGCTGCTGCCCGAGGCCGCCGCCGAGGTGGCCTCCCAGGTGCCGGGCGAGGCGGCGGCCGCCCTCCTGGTGAACTGGGGCGACGCCTCGACCTTCTTCAACGGCATCCTCGACATAGCGACCGACGTGGACGCAGCCGTCGGCCGCGGCACGTTCCAGGACGACCTGACGCAGGCGGAAGCCGGCCTCGGTTTCACGCTGGACGCGTTGTTCGCGCAGCTCGGCTCCGGGGCGGCCGTCTACCTCCCCCGCCCGGCGGACAGGGAGTTGATAGACCGGCAGGATTGGGTGGCCGTGCTGCTGCTCGACGACGCGCAGGGCTTCGAGGCGTCGCTGAAGCGACTGATGATGAACGCCGTCGGCCAGCCCCCCATGCCGCAGCCCTTCGAGGGCGTCCAGATGTTCCGCCTTTTCATGCCGCCCGCCTTCTTCGCCGTGCAGGAGGACCGCATGGTCATGGGCGGCAGCCCGCAGGCCGTCAAGGCCTGCCTCGACTGGCAGGGCCTGCCCGAGCGGACCGGCCTGGAGGCGGCGGCCGGGGGCGAACCGCTGGTGCTGCTGTTCAGGGCCGACCTGGGCACGCTTCTCAGCAGCTACCCGACCGCCGAACCGGGCGTGAAGCTGGTGCTGACGGCCCGTCGCCGCGGGCCGGAGATCACGCTGGCCGCCGGCTACGAGGACTTCGACCTGGAGAGCGTCTACCGCGCTTACGCCACCGGCTACGTCTCGGTGATGGCCGCCTTCCTCATGCCGGCCCTGGGCCGAGCGCGCGGGGAGGCCCAGAAGGCACAGGGCAGGGCCAACCTCCACAACATCGGCCTCGGCCTCGCCATGGCCGAGAATGACAACAACGGCCAGTTGCCGGACTCCCTCGAGGACATCTACACCCTGGGCTACCTGGACGCGGAGGAGATGTTCGTTGACCCCGCCGATAAGGCGCCCGTCCAGCGGGGGGACCTGGGCCTGCGCTACAGCTACGAATACGTCGGCTCCATCCCCGGCGACGTGTCCCCCGGGACCATCATCTGCTACACCCGCAGGGGCGTCCATCCGGAAGGCAGGAGCGTGCTGTGCCGGGACCTGGCCGTGCTGTGGGTCACCGAGTGGCAGCTCCAGGCCGACGCGGGCGACGTGCGCACCTCGCTGAGGGCCAGCTACGACGCCGTGGTGGAGGCGTTTGGCGACGAGCTGACGCCCGAGCGCGACGCCGAGCTGCGCAAGTTCTACCAGGTCGAGCCCTAGGGCACCTGACAAGGCGTACTTACCCCCGAGGCCCGCCCGCCTCGGGCGCGGGCGCAGAGAGCGCCGAGCTGAGTGAGCCGCCCAGGAGGGATCGTTGAAACCTGGCCAGGACCAGGGGTCGGATACGGAGGGCCCTGCGCGCCGTGTCGGCTGTCGCGGCGTCGCCATCGGGGCGGCTTGTCTCCTGCTTCTCATCCTCCTCCTCCTGCCACTGCTCCCTCTCCACGACCGGACCCCTCCGAAGGCGTGGAGCATTAACAACCTGAAGCAGCTCGGGCTGTTCATCCACATGTACAGTTTCGGGAGCGACGCGATCCCACCCTCGCTCACAGGGCTCTATCCGGACCCCTGTAACACGCTGGAGCTCTTCCTCGATCCCCTGGACGAGAGCCCGCCCCTGCGCGGCCCCCGCAGCATAAGATGCAGCTATGAGTACGTGGGGCCGCTCCCCTTCGACTGCGTGGGCGGGGCCATCATCGCCTACAGCCGGAGGGGAATCCACAAGGGGGGACGGGTCGTCCTGTATGGCAATGGCGCTGTTAGGTGGCGCACTGAGGATCAGCTGTCCTCACCTGCACCAGCCGGCGAGTTCCCCTCCCTAAGGAACAGCTACGAACTCCTCATCTCAGATTGCGGAGAAAGACTGAGCGAGGAGCGCAAGGCGGCCCTGAGGCGCTTCTACGAGATCGAGCCGTAGGGCTTCCGAAGAAACGACCCCACCGCGGAGCTTGTCCACCTCGGGCGGGAACGCAAGAGGCGCGGCCACGCCGCCGGGGTGACGCGCCCGCTGCCCTGACCTCATTCCGAGGCGGGCACTCGGTCGGCCCGCCGAAGAATCTCACTGTTCCTGCGCCCCGGGCGCAAGCTCGGCGGCGAAGTGGCCTGCGCGCGAGGCTTTCCCTGTCGGCGAGGGGCCGGTATAATCGGGGGTTTGGGTGGGGCACGTGGTCCCCCGCCGTCCGCCCCTCGCTGCGCGTCTGTGCCATGGACATCCCATCGGTCGTCATCGTCGGCCGGCCCAACGTCGGCAAATCGTCGCTCTTCAACGCCGTCTGCGGGGAGCGCGTGGCCATCGTCGAGCCGACGCCGGGCGTCACGCGGGACCGCATCAGCCGCCTCATCCAGCACGAGGGCGCCCTGTTCGAGTTGGTGGACACCGGCGGCATGGGCCTGCACGACTCCGAAGAGCTGGCCGAGCACATCCAGATGCAGATCGCCATCGCCGTCGAGCAGGCGGACCTCGTGCTGCTGGTCGTGGACGCCAAGGATGGCCTTCAGCCGCTCGACGAGGACGTTGCGCGCCAGCTTCGGTCGGCCGAGAAGCGGCTGCTGCTCGTGGTGAACAAGTGCGACGGGCCGCGCGAGGAGCAGGCGGCGGCGGACTTCTACGCCCTCGGATTCCCGGAGTTCCACATGACGTCGGCCGCGCACCGTCGCGGTGTGCGCGGACTGGTCGAGCGGCTCGTGGCGGAGCTGCCCGAGGTGGCGCCCTCCGACGAGGAGCTGCCCGAAGAGCCGATGAAGATCGCCCTGGTCGGGCGGCGCAACGTGGGCAAGAGCACGCTGATCAACTACCTGGCCCAGGAGCCCCGCGTGCTGGTGAGCGAGGTGCCCGGCACGACGCGCGACTCGGTGGACGTGCGCTTCCAGATGGACGACCTGCGCTTCGTGGCCATAGACACGGCCGGTGTGCGGCGCCCCAAGCAGGTCAAGGACTCGATTGACTTCTACAGCATGGCGCGCTCCCGCGCGGCGGTGCGCCGGGCGGACGTGGTGGTCCTCATGATGGAGGCGCCTGTGGAGATCGGCCGGCTGGACAAGCAACTGGCCGACTCCGTGACCTCTGCGTTCAAGCCCTGCGTGCTGGCCGTCAACAAGATGGACCTGGCGACAGGGGTGAGCGAGGAGGAGTTCCGGGGATACGTGCGCGACAGGCTGCCGGGGGTGGCATTCGCGCCGGTCGTGTGCATCAGCGCGGTGACGGGCGGCAACGTCCGCCAGCTCATCGAGACGGCCCAGGCCCTGCACGAACAGGGCCTGGTGCGCGTCTCCACCAGCGACCTGAACAAAGTCGTCGAGGAGGCCGTCGCCCGCCAGCACCCGCCGTCCAGCTCCAGCCGGTTCGGCAGGATCTACTACGCCACCCAGGTGGCCGTGCAGCCGCCCACCGTCGCGCTGTTCACGAACGAGCCGAGCCTGATAACGGAAGGCTACCTGCGCTACCTGGCGAACCGGCTCCGCGAGGCGTTCCCCTACAACGCCGTCCCCATCCGCTTTCTGGTGAGGGGCCGCCAGCGGGACCGTGACCAGGCCGGAGCGAGGAAGCATGGCCACTGAGACGGGCGACATCCTGGCCCACACGCTGCCGGACGACGCCGAGGCGGCCCCCGGGGAGGACGGCTTCATCCGCGTGCGCCGCGCCCGCACCCACAACCTGAAGGGCATAGACCTGAAGCTGCCCCGCGACGCGCTGGTCGTCATCACGGGGCTGAGCGGCAGCGGCAAGTCCTCGCTGGCCTTCGACACGCTGTACGCGGAGGGCCAGCGGCGCTACATCGAGAGTCTGTCCTCCTACGCGCGGCAGTTCCTGGAGCAGATGCCGCGTCCGGACTGCGACCAGATACTGGGCCTGCCCCCGACCATCGCCATCCAGCAGCAGCTCACGGGCACCGGGCCGCGCTCCACCGTGGCCACGACGACGGAGATCTACGACTTCCTGAGGCTGCTCTATGCACGGGCCGGCCAGCCGCACTGCCCCGACTGCGGTTCCACCATCGAGCATCAGACGTTGGACCAGATAGTGGGCGCCGTCGGCGACCTGCCCGCCGGCACGCGGGTCACGTTGCTGGCGCCGCTCGTGCGAGGGCGGCGGGGGCACTATCGCGAGCTGTTCGAGCGCATGCGGGCGGACGGCTACGTGAAGGCGCGCGTTGCTGGACGAGGTGGACCGCGTCGAGCGCTACCGCACCCACGACATCGAGGCGGTCGTGGACCGGCTGGTCATCAAGAAGGCGCACAAGGAGCCGGCGCGTGCCGACCCCTCGTCGGAGAGCCCCATCGTGCGCGCCTTCAACACCCGCCTGACGGACAGCGTGCGGGCGGCCCTGAACGCCGGAAGCGGCATCTGCATCGCCCTGCTGGAGGACGGCCGGGAGAGGCTGTTCAGCCAGCTCTTCGCCTGCCCCACGTGCGGCAGGGGGCTGGAGGAGCCCAACCCCAACACCTTCTCGTTCAACAGCCGCTACGGCCGCTGTGAAACCTGCAAGGGCCTCGGCACGGTGGACGCCTTCGACGAGGGCCTCATCGTGCCGGACAGGTCGCTGAGCCTCTCGCAGGGGGCTGTCCATGCCTGGTCCGAGAGCAGCGGACGCACGGGCCGGCGGTTCGCCGAGATGCTCGAGAGGCTGACGATGGCCCTGCGCGTGGACCCCGACCGCCCGTTCAGGCGCATTGCCAAGCGCAAGCGCCGAGCACTGCTCCACGGCGAGGAACTGGAGGAGCTGACGGGCATCCCCGCCCGCCAGGCCGTCATCCCCTCGCTGGAAGAGCTGATGCACAGCGGCGGGCCGGCCACGCAGCGCCGGCTGACCAAGTACATCAGCCAGGCCACCTGCCCGGACTGCGGCGGCGCCCGACTGCGCCCGGAGGCCCTGGGCTACACCATCGGCGGGCTGAACATCCATGAGCTGTCCCGGCTGAACCTGAGGGAATGCCTGGCGTTCTTCGACGGGCTGTCGTTGGAGGGGGCGCGGGCCAGGATCGCCGCCCCCGTCGTCAAGGGCATCCGGCAGCGTCTGCACTTCATGCTCGACGTCGGCCTCCACTACCTGACCTGCCACCGGCGCACCAACACGCTGAGCCGGGGCGAGTTCCAGCGCATCCGGCTCGCCACCCAGATCGGCAGCGGCCTGACCGGCGTCTGTTACGTGCTGGACGAGCCCTCCATCGGCCTGCACCATCGCGACAACGCCCGACTGCTCGACTCGCTGGAGAGCCTGCGCGACGCCGGCAACACGGTGCTGGTGGTCGAGCACGACGAGCACACCATCCGGCGGGCCGATTGGGTGCTCGACCTGGGGCCCGGCGCCGGCCGTGACGGAGGCTACGTCGTCTACAACGGCCCCTTCGAGGAGCTCGAGGCCGCTGAGGGCAGCCTGACCGCGCAGTACCTGGCGGGCAAGGCCGCGATCCCCATCCCGGAACGCCGCCGCGAGGTCGTCAGCTCCCGCATGCTCACCGTCCGCGGCGCCCGGGAGCACAACCTGAAGAGCATCGAGGCGGACTTCCCGCTCGGGCTCTTCTGCTGCGTAACGGGCGTGAGCGGCAGCGGCAAGAGCACACTGGTCAACGACATCCTCTACCGCGCGCTGGCGCGCAGGCTCTACGGCAGCCGCGAGCGCCCCGGCCGCCACAGGAGCCTGGCCGGCGTCAAGCACGTGGACCAGGTCCTCCAGATCGACCAGAGCCCCATCGGGCGGACCCCCCGCTCCTGCCCGGGCACCTACACGAAGGTGATGGACGACGTCCGGCGCGCCTTCGCCGACACTCGCCAGGCCAGGGTGAGGGGGTTTGGGGCCGGGCGCTTCTCGTTCAACAACAAGGAGGGCCGCTGCCCCGTCTGCATGGGGCTGGGCGAGAAGCAGATCCAGATGAACTTCCTGCCGGACATGCGCGTGACCTGCGAGGCATGCCACGGCCGCCGCTACAACGAGCAGACCCTTCAGATAGCCATCCGCCAGAAGAACATCGCCGACGTGCTCGCCATGACCGTGGCGGAGGCGCTGGAGTTCTTCCGCAACTACCCTCCCATCGAGCGCAAGCTCAGGACGATGCGCGACGTGGGGCTCGATTACCTGACGCTCGGCCAGCCGAGCAACACCCTGAGCGGCGGCGAGGCCCAGCGCATCAAGCTCACCCGTGAGCTGGGCAAGGTCTCCACCGGCGGCACCGTCTACATCCTGGACGAGCCCACGACGGGGCTGCACTTCGACGACGTGAAGAAGCTGCTGCGCACGCTCCACACCCTCACCGACATGGGCAACACGCTGGTGGTGATCGAGCACAACCTTGAAGTCATCAAGAACGCCGACTACATTGTGGACCTCGGCCCCGAGGGAGGCGACGAGGGCGGCGAAGTGGTGGCCGTCGGCCCGCCCGAGGTGATCGCCGAGGCCGAATGCTCCCACACCGGCCGCGCCCTGAGGCCGCTCCTGCGGCGCAGGCAGCCCCGGAAGGGAACCCGATGACCGACACGCAGCGCACGCGCACGGCGACGGCCGCCGACGTCCGCGACCTGGTGAGCAGGACCCGGGGGTTCATCTTCGACCTGGACGGCACGCTCTACGTCGGCGAGGAGCTGATCCCGGGCGCCGACGAGGCCGTCGAGCGCCTCCGCGCCGCCGGCAAGAAGGTGGCCTTCGTCAGCAACAAGCCCATCGGCACACGCCAGGACTACGCCGAGAAGCTCAACCGCCTCGGCATCCCCGCCTCCGTGGACGAGGTGATCAACTCGGCGCTCGTGGTAGCCCGCTACCTTCAGAAGCACCGCCCGGGGGCGAAGTGCTTCCCCGTCGCCGAGCAGCCCGTCATCAAGGAACTGCTCGAACACGGCCTGAGCATCTCGGACGACCCCGAGGAGATTGACGTCGTGGTGGTCGCCTTCGACCGCACCTTCGACTACGGCAAGCTCAACGTCGCCTACCGGGCCTCCCTGCACGGCGCCGAGCTGATCGCCACCAACCCCGACCGCACCTGCCCGATGCCCGACTACGACCTGCCCGACGCCGCCTGCATGATCGCCGCCATCGAGGCGTGCACGCGGCGCAGGGTGGAGCCCATCGTCGGCAAACCCTCCGCCATCATGCTGCGGGAGGGACTGGACATCCTGGGGCTCCGCGCCGAGCATTGCGCCATGGTCGGCGACCGCCCCGAGACGGACATGCTGATGGCCCAGCGTGCGGGGCTGGCCGGGGTGCTGGTGCTCACCGGCGTCACCTCCGCCGAAGACCTGGACGCCCTGGAGGTGGAGCCGGACTACGTGATCGGGTCGGTGGCCCGCCTGGCCGAGGCGTGCGCCTGAAGGCGGCGCGGCGAGCCCCCTCGCAAGCGCTCAGACCGCTCAGAAGCGCCCTGCGAAGCGTTTTCAGTCTTGACAATGTGGACGCTTGACCCTATATTGTTGTGCGCCATTTCGAAGTCTGCCCGTCGTGGCGCACCGCAGGGTGTTGCAGGCGGGCGAGCACACTTCTCGGAAGGAGTGGGTGTACGTGTGTCCTGAAGGCACAGTGAAGTGGTTTGACAACAAGAAGGGCTTTGGGTTCATCGAGCAGGACGACGGTGACGAGGACGTGTTCGTCCACTACAGCTCGGTGGTGATGGACGGCTTCAAGACCCTGGAAGAGGGGGACAGGGTCAGCTTCGACGTGATGCAGGGCGAGAAGGGCCTTCGGGCCGCCAACGTCCAGCGCATCTGACAGGAGGGCGCATCCGACAGCTCGGCCCGGCTCCCGCCGTCGTGTGGGGGCCGGGTCGCTGCGTTGCGGCCGGCGCCGGCTGCCGCCCCTTTCACTTGAAGCCGCCCCCGCCGGTTCCTTATAGTGACGGCTCTGAACGGGGCTGGAATCCGTCCCACTCCGGGCCGGGGGAGGACCTCCCCGGCTCAGCTCTCGCTTGCGCACGCCATCCGTGGATCGTCTGCGCACACCCCTTTCGAGCAACAGGTGAGCAAGTGGGCTATCAGGCCGTAGTCTGCGTCAAGCAGGTGCCGGACACCGAGAACCTGACCGGCAACGCCATGAAGGAGGACGGCACGGTCAACCGCGCCGCCCTGCCGGCCATCCTCAACCCCGAGGACCTCAACGCCCTGGAGCTGGCGCTCCAGATCGTCGAAGCCCACGGCGGCAGCGTAACGGCCGTCACCATGGGACTGCCGAAGGCCGCCGACGTGCTCAGGGAGTGCCTCTACCGCGGCGCCGACCGCGCCGTGCTGCTGACGGACCGGCGTGCCGCCGGGTCGGACACGCTGGCCACCTCCTACGTGCTCAGTTGCGCCATCCGCGCCCTGGGCCGGGTGGACCTGGTGCTCTGCGGCCGACAGGCCATAGACGGCGACACCGCCCAGACCGGCCCGCAGCTCGCCGAGAAGCTGAGCATGCCCCAGGTGACCTACGTGGACGAACTGCGCGAGATCGGCCCGGACGGCGTCGTCGTCCGCCGCGGCCTGGAGCACGGCTACGAGGTGGTGCGCGCCCCGCTGCCCGTGCTGCTCACCGTGACCGCCGCCGCCAACGACCCCCGTCCGCCCTCCGCCAAGCGCCTGATGAAGCACAAGAAGGCCCGCGCGCCGTGGGAGATGGGCGAGCAGCCCAACGAGTCCGCCCTGGAGGAACTGCGCTCGAAGGGCCTGCTCATCGAGCAGTGGGACATGGACGCCATCCAGTGCGCCGAACAGGACTGCGGCATGAAGGGCTCGCCCACGCGCGTCAAGGAGGTGGACTCGGTCCAGCTCGTCTCCGAGGAGCACAGGGCCGTCGAGCCGACGACCAAGGCGCTCAGCGACCTGGTGCAGGAGCTGATAGATGAGCACATCTTCGACTGACACGCCCCCGGCGGCCGCTCGCCCGGGGAGCCCGGCCGACACGAGCGAACCGAAGGACGTCTGGGTGTTCGCCGAGGTGGACCGGGGCAAGGTGGCCGAAGTGAGCCTCGAGCTGCTCCACAAGGCCGGCGACCTAGCCGGCGACCTGGGCGGCCGGGTCGGGGCGTTCCTGATCGGCGGCGGCGTGGAGCCGCTGGCCCAGGAGCTGTTCGAGCACGGCTGCGACCGGGTGGTCGTGGCCGACCGGGAGGCGCTCTCCCACTACGCGACGCTGCCCTACGCCGACCTGCTGGTGCGCATGGTGAGGCA
>LJUE01000170.1 GCA_001303885.1 Planctomycetes bacterium SM23_32
CCTCCGCGCGCCTGCGCCCCGGCAGGCCGCCCCTGCGTCTTGCGCAGTTGAGCGACATGCACCTGCGCCGCTTGCGGCCGCGCCACCGGCGCATGGTGCAGCTCGTCGCCGAGCGACGGCCCCACCTGCTGTTCCTGACCGGCGACATCTTGGGCCGCGACGACCGCTCGCAGGAGCTCTGCAAGGAGCTCCTGAGCGAGTTGCGGGCCGAGCACGGCGTCTTCGCCTGCCGGGGCAACCGGGAGGTGAGGTCGCTGCTGCGCGTGGCGACCCTCCGGCGCGCGATGGCCGGTTGGGGGGTGGAGCTGCTGGTGAACGAGCACCGGGACGTGCGCACCGACGCCGGCGTGGTGCGCGTGGCCGCCGTGGACGACCTGTCCCTCGGCTGGCCGAGCTTCGCCGAAGCCCTGGACGGCGGCGCCGATGCGCCCGACTACACCGTGCTGCTCTCGCACGCCCCGCTGGCAGCCCGGTTCATCGGCGCGGAGGACGGCGTGGACCTGCTGCTGAGCGGACACACGCACGGCGGACAGATACGGATCCCGCTGTTGTGGCGCGCGGTGCTGCCCGCCTGCACCGGCCCCTTCCATGAAGGGCTCTATGAGACGGACTGGGGGCACGTCTACGTGAACCGGGGGTTCGGAACGGCACCGGTGCTGCCGCTGCGCTGGCGATGTCCGGCCGAGCTGACGTTCTTCGAGGTGCGCCCCGCCTGAGGGGGACTTACTCCCCTTCCTCGATGATCCTCTGGACGGCCCGCCCTACGGCGGCGATGTCGCTGGCGCTGCTCAGGTAGCTGGCGGCCCCCAACCGGCGCATCTTGCGCTGGTGCGTCTTGTCCTTAACGCCGTTGTAGATGACCGGCTTCATGTGCGGGTCGCGCTCCTTGAGCTCCCGGATGATGGCGCGGTCGTCCAGGTCGAGCATGGCGCGGTTGATCACCGCCACGTCCATCATGCGGTTGTCCAGGATGCTGCGCGCCGTCTCGAGGTCCAGGGCCACCTCGCACTCGTAGCCGCGCTCGCCGAACACGTCGCGCAGCTCGTCAATGCTGTGCCGGTCATCCTCCAGCAGCAGGATCCTGTGGCGGACCACCGCTTCGCGGAGTAGCTGCATGCCGTCCTCCCGGCGCCAGTGCCTTACCTCTCCAGCCGGCCTCAACGGCTCCAGTGTAGCAAAAGCAGGCGGAGACTGTCAAAAGGGGGCCTTAAGGTTTTGCGTCGCAACGACTTAGGGCAAGCAACGGGTGGGCGCGTTCCGCCTGGCAGGCCCAGCGCGCCCTTAGCGGTAGTCCCCGGACAGCACCACCCCCGCCCAGTAGGTGGGATGGTAGTGCCGCCCGTCGTTCATCACCTGGAGCTGGGCGTGGCGCAGGCTCTCGGCGGCGCCGTGGGCGGCGTAGTGGCGGTAGAAGTGCTTGGTCACCAGCGCCGTGGACACGTCGTCCACTCGCCACAGGGTGCTGACGATAGCCCGCGTGCCGGCATAGGCAAAGGCCCGCGACAGGCTGACCAGCTCGTCGCCCGAGCGCAGCTCACCCAGGCCCGACTGGCAGGCGCTCAGCGTTACCAGGCGGGCGTTCAGGCGCATGCCCGTCACCTCGTGCAGATGCAGCCGGCCGTCGTCGTCCGCCTGCGGCGCCAGCACGAGGGCGCTGAACAGCGGGTTGACGGGGTCGAAGCTCGCGTGCGCGCCGATGTGCACCACGTCGAAGCCGCCGGCGTTCTCCTTGACCCACTCCTCGGTGGCGCGCTCGCCGCTCAGGGGCGTCACGTCCACAAAGTCGCGGCCGATGCTCACCACTTCCCGCTCCGTGAAGGGCAGCTCGTAGGCGGGGTCACCCACCGCCGGGTTGCCCACGGCGAGCACTTTCAGCCCTTCGCGCCGGGCGGGCGGCTCCTGCTCCAGCGTGCGGCGCAGAGCCGACGCGCTCGGCCCGTAGAAGAGCGGATAGCGCTCGACCAGGAAGGCCTCCCCGTCGTGCAGCGAAGCGAACGACAGGTAATGGAGCCCGCGATGGGGCACGATGCCGACCGCCCGGCTCCCTGCCATCGCGGCGCGAACCGCCGGAGGCAGCAACTGCCGGCTCAGCTGCTGGGATGCGGCGCGCACTTCGCTGAGCAACTCGCGATTCTGGACCATGAGCCGGTAGTCGCGCACGGCGCGCGTCAACTCCTCACGGTCCACGTCCGTGCGTTGCACGAGAAGCCGCCCGTCCCGCAGCACCCACGTGGCCAGCTCGTCGGCCATCAGGTAGTAGACGACCAGGGACACGTCCTGCGGCAGCGCGTCGAACAGCTCGGCCGGCCCGGCGGCTTCGACCGTCACGAAGCCGGACAGCGCGGGGTTGGCGCTGCGGATGTCAACCAGCACGTCGGCGTACTCGCTGCGGAGCTCCTGGAGCCGGGCGGCCAGCTCGCCCCGCCGCTCGGCGTCCTGCTCGCGCCCGATGGTCTCCTCCAGCGCCAGCATGAGCCGGGCCAGTTCCTGCTGGCGGGCGTAGAGCTCGCGCTCGCGCTCGGTCTTGAGCTCGAAGCTCCGGCCGGCCAGCAGGTCAATGAAGCGGCGCGCCCGGGAGCGCTCGGCGTAGGTGAACGCTTCTTCGGCGCGCCCCATGTCCAGCAGCAGCTTCACCGTGTCCTCGTAGAGGTCCATCTTGTTGGCCAGGAATCCGCTCTGGAACTCACCCACCTTGATGGCCGCCCGCATCTGCTCGACCACCTCGATGCCGTCCGTGAAGGCCTGAAGCGCCCCCTCGTCGTCGTCCGTCAGGCGCCGCAGTCTCCCCAGCGAGCGCAGTGCGCGCCACTCCACCTCCGGCAGGCGCACGCGGCGCGCCATCTCGAGCGCCTCCTCCAGCAGGCGCTGCGCGCCGGGGCGGTCCTTCTCGTCCAGCCGCAGCTCGCCCAGGGCGAGCAGCGCCTTCGCGAGGTTCACCTCGTCGCCGATCCCGCGGGACAGCTCGACGGCCGATTCGAGGTGCCCCGAGGCCTCCTCAAGCCTGCCCATCAGGTGCAGCGTCATGCCGATGTTGCGGTGGTCGTAGCCCTGGCCCCACCGGGTCTTCAGCCGCCGGTCCATCTCGAGGGCACGGCCGAACGCGTCGAGGGCTTCTTCGTAATCGCCCCGGCGGCGCAGGACGATGCCCCGGTTGTTGAGCGCGCTGGCCACTTCCAGCGGCGCCCTCGCGCGCTCGGCGGCCTCCACGGCCGCATCCAACGCACGGAGGGCGCGCTCGTAGTCGTTCAGCTCCCAGTAGATGAGCCCCAGGAGCTGGTAATTCACGTTCAGGCGGAACGGTGCGTCCGTTTCGCGGGCGATCTCGTTGGACCGGCGCACCAGTTCCAGGGCCTCCTGGTACTTCCCTTGCAGCCAGAACGTATTGGCGATCTCGGTGAGCGCCCGGGCCTCCTGGGCGCGGCGGCCCTGCTCGGTGGCGCCGTCCAGCGCCTGGCGGAACAGCGTCAGGCCACCCTCGAAGTCGCCGAGCGCCCGCCGGCAGAGCCCCAGGTCAACCGCAGTCTCCAGGACCTCCGCCGCCTCATCGGCAGCCTCGTAGAGCCGCCGGGCCTCGGTGAACTGCTCCTCGGCGCGCGGCGCGTTGCTGAGGCGACTCAGGTAGATGGCGCCGATGCGCTGGTGCTGCTGCGCCATGCCGGCCGGGCGCTGGAGCCGGCTGTACTCCTGGAGCGCCTGGCGGAACGTCTCAATGGCCACCTCGTAGTCGCCGGCCCGGTCCAGGCTCTTGCCCAGCTCCCCGAGCACGTCGGCCAGGTCCTCCTGCTCCCCCAGCCGCTCGAGCAGTT
The DNA here is from genome assembly GCA_001303885.1 of Planctomycetes bacterium SM23_32. GTDB lineage: Bacteria > Planctomycetota > Brocadiia > SM23-32 > SM23-32 > SM23-32. Next base: position 3,807 of record LJUE01000170.1, read on the forward strand.
CAATGGAGCGGCCGTAGGCCTCCGTGGCTTCGTCGAACCGCTCGGCCTCGGTCAAGAGCGCTCCGAGGGACTGGTGGGCGACCGCCGCCAGCGGCCCGTCGCCCTCCTCGAAGCCCTCCAGGTGCCCGATGAGCGAGCGCTGATAGCCCACGGCCGACCCGTAATCCCCCAGCTCGCGGAAGCAGCGGACGAGCTGCTGCTCGACCTGTGCCAGCACACGGGCGCGGCGGGACTCGGACTCGAACGCCACGGCGCCGGCCATGTGCCAGAGGTCCACGTAATCGGAGGCCGCCTCCCGGAACCGCCCCGCCGTCAGGTGGGCGGCGGCGCTGCGGGCCAGGTCATTGAACGCCAGGGCGCTCAGCTCCCGGTATTCCTCGTCGTTCATCCCCGCATAGCCGAAGAGGCGAAACGCCGGCCGGTCGCGCGCCTCGAGCACGGCAAGCGCCCGCCTGTGGGCCGCCGACGCCGGCCCTTCCCGCGCGCCCTGCAGGAAGGCACGCCAGTACTCCTCGCCGCCGGCCGGCACGCGTTCCGGCCCCACGCCGTAGACCACAGACGGGATGCCCGCCGCCAGCAGCGCGCGGTTCACCACGCGCAGCGCCCCATGGGAGCCCGGCGCGAAGGCGTCCGGCGAGACGGCGGCGAACGCCGCGGCCGTCGCACGTGTCTCGAGGGAGGCAAGCTCGCCGACGGAGATGCCGTCCAGCAGCCCGAGCCCGCCGGGGAACGCCAGGTGGCTCCCGGCCGGGGAGGCCGCCCGGACCTCCAGAGGGTCGAGGAACCACAGCACGTCGGCGAAGGCCGTCGCCGCCGGCAGCTCGGACTTCTCGCGCGCGCAAACGTCGAAGAACGTCACCCCTTCCCCGTCGCCGACGACGCCCCGGGCCCTCTCCAGGCCGCCGGGCGAGCCCCCGCAGACAACCAGCGAGCGGCGGCCGTAGCTCCTCTGCACGAACGCCCACCTCAGGTCCGCCAGGCCGCCGAGGAAAACGATCTCGACGCGTTCGCCGAGCATCGCCCCGTCGAAGGGCAGGTTCTGCCACGCCAGCCCCGTCAGCTCCGGCCCGGGGACCAGGTAGAGCCGGCGGGCGACCTTCAGTCCTTCCGCAAACGGTGTCAGGAGTTCCTCCGCCGCCCGAGTGAGGGCTTCCCCGGACGCGGCCCCCATGTGCTCGCCGGCGAGCGTGACCTGCTGCACACGGAATGCGCCAGGGCCGACCCAGAACCCCGCGTAGCGCCCGTCGAAACCGAGGGACTGGAACGCCAGCAGCGCCGTGTCCTCGGGGAGCAACTCCTGCAGTGCCAGGACGTCCGCCACGTCCGGCGCGAAGAGCCCGCCGGCCGGCGACGCTGCCGTCAGCTCCTCCCCCAGGGGCGCCAAGCGGGCGAAGGCCTCGGCGAACGCCTGCGCCTCGGGCGGGGGCGGCTCCGTTTCGACGCCCTCCAGGTCCAGCGCGCACAACGCCTCCCGTGCTTCGGCGGCGGCAGCACGGGCGGCCTCCAATCGTTCGACGAGGGCGCCGAACGCCCCGCCCGGCGGCCGAAGCGCCCCGGGCGCCATCAGGTGCGCCAGCGCCACGGCCTCATGCTGAGCGGCATAATCCAGGGCGCGCGAGGGATCGTCCGCCCCCAACGCAGCCGCCGTCAGCTTCGCGTAGAGCCGCGCGCCGCGCTCTGCGCTCTCGAAGCCGTAATCGAAGAGGCCGATCAGCGGCCCGGCGCGCAGCACGTCGGCGGCATCCTGAAGGTCGTGCGCGGCCTCCGCATTGCCCGGCAGTTCAGCGCGCGTCTGCAGCACCTGCCATCCGAGGCCGGGCAGGCCGTAGGCCCGCGCGCGCCGCAACGCCTCGTCCAGCAGTCGCCGGGCCTCTTCCGCCTCCCCGAGCCGCGCGCT
>LJUE01000171.1 GCA_001303885.1 Planctomycetes bacterium SM23_32
AGCCGCGCGGCCGGCCGCCGTCCCCGTGGTCGTGCATGCATTCGGCGCCGTCGTAGAAGTAAAGCGAGGCAGGCCCCCCGCCGGCCAGCGGGCCGACCGGCGGCAGGGCGAGGCGCGCCGTCACGCGCGACACGGCGACGTCCCACACCGGTCCGCGCGGGAGGATGCTGCGGGAGACGCTGCGGAAGGTCCCGTCGTCCCGCAGCTGCGCCACGCCCGTGTTGCTGCTGGTCCAGCTGCAGGGATGCGAGCAGTAGACCATCCACGTGCGCCCGGCCACGTCTACGACCAAGGGGTCTTTGACGTGCAGCTGGGCGGGGAGGGCGCACTGGAGCGCAGGTTCGGCCCGCGCGTCGGCCAGCCCTTCCACGCCGGCCGCCCGGAGCACGTCCACGCTCCACACGCCGGTGCCGGGCTTCTGGAAGTCCCGGAAGGCATCGGGGTAGTTCTGGCGCTTCTCGCTGGAGACGTAGAGCTCCAGGCCCGCCTCGGTGCGGCGCAGGAAGGAGCCCTCGATGGAGAGCACTTCCCGGCCCGCGGGCGCCACGTCGGGCTTCAGCATGGAAAGGACCTGCCCGAAACTCTCGCCCCCGTCGGTCGAGCGGAAGACGGCCAGCTCGGCCCCCCTCGGCCCGGCCGCGATGCCGACCCGCGAATCGCCGCCGTTCCGGTAACGGCCGCACAGCAGCAACGAGCCGTCTGCGTCGCGGCAGATGTTGCCCCCGCCGAACCAGAACCCCGGCTCCGGCGCCCGCGGCTCAACCAGGACCTCGGCGTCTTCGTGGCAGACAAGCCGCTGCCCGACGCACAGCAGCGCCTCCCTGGCTTCCCGGCTCAGCATGTGCACCTCACGTCGCGCGCCGGCAGCCTTCACGGCAGGCCCAGGCCGCCGGCGGCCGGGGAGTACTCGATCTGCGCCTGCTGCTTGGCCTCTTGGAAGAATTGCGCCAGCTCGGCGGCCTGCCGCTTCCTGAGCAGCAGCGCCTTGATCCCCTGCTGCACCCGGTCGAAAGGCGCTACCTGCGGGGGCCTCACCTCCTCGAACCGGACGATGGCCAGCCCCCCTGCCACGCGCCGGACGGCGGACGTCTCTCCCGGCTCCAGGCCCTCGACGGCCGCCGGGAGCCAGTCCCCCAGCTCGTGCGGCACGCGGACCTCGTGCAGGCCGCCGGGGTGCCTGTCCCGGTCGGCGGAATGGGCGTCCGCCAGCTTGGCGAAGTCGGCCCCCTGTTTCACCCGCGCCAGCAGCTGCTCGGCCTCCCGGCGAACCGCCGCCTCTTCCTCGTCGGCGACCACCAGGAGGATCTGCCGGTAGACGACGGTGCGCGGCACCGCGAACTCGTCACGGTTCTCGTCGTAGTACTGGCGCACGTCGGCGGGCGCCACGTGCACCTGCGAGTGCACCTTGTCCCAGAGCAGCTTGGCCCCGAGCAGGTTCTGCTGCTGCAGGTCCTTGAACTGCTCCACGGTGAGCCCGGCCTCCGAGAGGGTCTGCATGGCCTTCAGCTTCGAGCCGGCTCGCTCCTCGAGCCTGCGCAGCTCCCCCTCGGCAGCCCGGGCGAGCACCGCCTCGGCGGTGGGCGCCCCCAGGTACTCTTCCCGGGCCAGGTCCCACAGCACGCGGCGCTCGATGACGGCCTCCAGCGCCTCCCGCCGCCGCTGCATCTCGAACTCCTCGCGCTCCAGCGGGCCCATGGGGAGTTCATCCCAGTCGGAGGCGGCGACGGCGTCGGCGATCCGGAGGCCCCGCTCCAGCTCCTCCGTCGTGATGACGTAGCCGTTGACCCGGGCGAGCGGCTCATCATCCTGGGCGCGACATACGGCGGCCGCGGCCACGCAGGCCAGCAGAGCGGCGAGCAGCGCCGGGGCGTTGTGTCTCATGGATTGCGACCGATCCGGCGGAAGTGCTTCATTGTAGCGGCAGCCCGGCCGCAGGGCGAGCGGAGGCGGGCGGACGACGCCTTAGATGTAGAAGACGGCATCGCCGACCGACCCGGTGCACGTGTCAATGATGGCCCAGACGCCGCCGGCCAGGAAATTGCCCATCACCATGCCGATGCAGAACCGCCGCGCCGGCCGGAACATGGCCGGCCCGCCGAAGGTGACGAGCAGCACCTTGACCAGCCAGGCCAGGAACACCGAGAAGGAGAAGAAGTAGACCATGTGGCTGGAGCAGATGAGCAGCCCCACCGGGTGGAGCGGCCACCAGAAGTAGGTGCGCTGCGCGACGACGAGGGCGGCCATGATGAGCGCCCCGACGCCTCCCCACACCAGGCGCACGCCGCTGGGGCCGCCGTGGTGGGTAATGGCCGCCTTCGACCACTCCCAGGGCAGGCGAGGGAAGTTGCCATAGAACCAGGGGTCCATGTTCGTGGCCCCGTGGGCATAGCCGATCCAGACGGCGCACACGCAGGCCGCCACGTAAGAGATGACAAGCCCCAGCAGCATGGCCCAGAACAGGCCGCTGCGGCGGCGCCGCGACAGGTACATCCCGTGGCCCGAGCCGGACATCACCGAGTTGCGCATGTCGAAGTGCCAGCCCATGTGGCTGCCCAGCACGGTGACCTGGGAGGAGCTGAACGAGCCGCTGCCGAACGTACTGGCCATGAACTGGTGCGGGTAGACGGGCGGACTCAGCATCGGCAGGCCGCACTGCGCCACCACGCGCGCCATGGTGTAGTAGATGGCCAGCGTCAGCAGCACCAGCACCAGCCCGTAGAAGGGCCCGAGCCCGACCCGCGAGAACCAGCCCACCATGACCAGGCAAGTCAGCAGGATCAGGATGAATGCCGTCCGATAGGAGGACGGTTCGCCGCTGTCGTAGTCGGTCTCGCCCCGCCCGAAAGCGCAGCGCAGCGCCCGCCTCAGGTGGTCCCGCGAGAGCCAGAGGCTCGAGACCACGAATACGATCATGGCCCCAGCCGCCAGGTGGTCCATGGCCCCGCCCATGACCCACTCGTCCTGGAAGGCCAGGTTGTACGAGGTCATGAACGCCTTGGCCAGCCACGACAGGAACGCCACGAACCACACGGTGAACGCAATGCGGTTCGGGATGAGGAAGACGAGCCCCACCACGACAACATCGAAGTAGAGGGGGTAGCGCCAGGGCTCCTCGGCCAGCTCCACCCAATGACGACTGCGGAAGAACGTCGGACGGCCCAGGTAGTAGCTGACGCCCCCGAAACTGGCCAGCAGAAACGTGAGCCCCAGGGCGATCCAGAACGCCTTGCTGCGGAAGATGGAGGCCCTGTGCCAAGGGCTGCCCGCCGCCACGCACAGCTCGGCCGGCACCTGGGCGATCGGGAAGCTCAGGTGCTCGTAGTCCACCCACTGCTTGCGCATGATGGTCATGATGGCCATCATGCAGGCGAACATGGACATCAGGAAGACGCCCCAGACCGCCAGTGGCCGCACCCAGGGCTGCCAGGGAATGGGCTGCCCGGCGCGCAGGCCCATCCAGTAGCGCGTGATGGCCAGTATGCCGCCATCGGGATCGAGCGGCGCCAGCATCCTCGGCATCACGGGCCAGAGCTCCCCGCGCCAGTTGTTCGTGGCGTTCGCCAGATTGTAGACCGAGGAGATGGACGGGATGAAGTAGGCGACCAGCCCGGACGTGACGATCGAGCCGCCCACCAGCATCATGGCGCCCGTCACCATCAGCTCGTCGGTCCTGAGCGCCAGTTGCTTCCAGAACAGGCCCAGAACCACGTTGAAGAGCAGGAAGAGCACGAACAGGAAGAAGGTGGCGCCCGCCGTGTGGTAGTCCGCGTAGAGCCGCGACGACTGGAGGTAGATGGTCCAGTAGGGCCCGCTCACGCCGATGATGGCGCACATGATGCAGCCGAGCGCCACGCTCCGAAGGCTCGGCATGCCGGCAGCCTGGCTCGGGGTCGGCGGGGTTTCGATGTCAAAGCTCAACGGGTCGCTCGCGGGCCTGGGGAGCAGACGGAGGCCGGATTATACCAGAAGCCCGCGAACGGCCCAACGACGAGGCGCGGGGGCCCGGCGCCCCGACCCCGGCAAGCGGCGACTGACGGGCGGCGCTCACGGCCGCGCCGGCTCAGGCACTTTCACCTCGTCGGGCTCGGCCTGCGCCGAGTGCATCAGGTTGATCGAAGGCCCCCGCTGCACCACCTCGAACCCGAACCGCTCGCGCAGGCCGTCCAGGCACCGGTCAATGCGGCGGCTCCGCTCGGCGTCGCGCCGGCTGCAAGTCCGTCAGGCCCACGCCCACCAGTCGCAGCCGCCGACTGCGGCACCAGCGCCCCCGCAGCAGCCTGCGCGCCGCGGCGAATATCTCCCCGTCGCGGTCGGTGTGCTCGCCCATGGCCCGCGAGCATTGCACCCCGCTGAAGTCGTGATACCGCATCTTCACCTGCACGACGCGCCCTTGCAGCCCCTCGCGGCGCAGCGCCCGCCCCAGCCGCTCCACCAGGTAGAAAAGCATGGACTCGACCAGCTCGTAGTCGCTGGAGGCGATCCAGAACGTGGTCTCGCGGCTTATGCTCCGCGGCGGCTCGTGGGTGCGCAGCTCCTCCACGTCGGCCCACGCCTCGCCGCGCACCAGGTGGTGGAGCGCCGCCCCCCGCTCCGGGCCGAAGGCGTCCTCCAGCAGTCCGCGCGGGAGTCGGCGCGCTTCTTCGACCGAGTGCACGTTCCACTTGCCGAGCTTCTCGCGCGTCGCCCGGCCGATGCCGGGGATGTCCTTCAACTCCAGCAGGCCCAGGAAGTCCGCCTCGCGCCCGGCTTCAACCAGCGTCACGCCGTCCGGCTTGCCGAACCCCGACGCCGCCCGGGCCACCACCTTGTTCGTGCCGATGCCCACCGAGACCGTCAGGCCGGTCTCGGCCCGCACGGCCCGCTTGATGCGCAGGCCCACGCCGCCGAGCCACCGGCAGCCCTCCGGCAGCAGCACGCGCCGCTCCGGGGGCACGGCGCGACGCTCGCTCCGGCGGTAGACGCCGTTAGCCGGCGCGGTGAACGGCAGGCGCCCCAGCGGCCCGTCCGGGTCGGCGTAGATGCGCTCGCAACCGCGCAGGTCCACGTAGGCGTCGTCCAGCGACGCCTGCTCCACGGTGGGGCTGAAGCCGGACAGCACGTCGAAGACGCGCTCGGAGAAGCGGTTGTACTCCGCGAAGTCCGGCGGCAGGTAGACGCCGTCCGGGCAGAGCTCCCGCGCGCGGAAGATGGGCGTGCCCGCCTTCAGGCCGAACCGGCGCGCCTCGTAGGAGGCCGAGGCCACCACGCCCCGCCCCTCCACGCCCCCGCCGACGATGACGGGCCGGCCGCGCAGCTCGGGCCTGAGCACCTGCTCGACGGAGGCGAAGAAGGCGTCAATGTCCACGTGGATGATCAGCGGCGCGTGCATGTGGGCGATCCGTTGTCTCGTTCTCAGCCGCCCGGAGGGGCAGCGCATTCGCTCACTACACGCGTATAGTATACGCCGCGGCACGCACGCTGTCAACGAAAACTGGGGACAGTTACCTGTTTTCGGACCCTTGGCCAACGATGCCGCGAAAGCACCCCTGAGACGCGTCTTCGCACAGCATGGCCGAAAACAGGTAACTGCCCCTCGCTTCTACTCCTCCGCCGGGGCGGGCGCCGCCCGGCCGCGGATACGCCGCGCGACGCTGAGCAGCGCGAACAGCACGGCCGAGCCGGCCACCGTGCAGAGCACAGCCAGCAGCAGGTCCGCGTAGTTCTCCTCGGCGATCACCCGCAGGCCCGCCACCACCAGGGCCACGGCAGCCAGCGCGATGAAACTGGTCCGCGCCGAGAGGCCCGACCGATACCACAACAGCGCGCAGAGCCCGAGCACGGCGAGCACCACCACTGCCGTCAGCGGCGTCATGGCCGACGTCGCAACGCAGGTGACCCGCGCCTCGGCCGGCGCCTCCGGGTTAAGGATGAGGCCCTGGAAGTAGAACCGCCGCGGCAACTGCGGCTTGGTCCCGGCGTAGACGGACGCCGCCCGTGCCGGCTGCTTGCCGGCCGCCCGGCCGCTCAGCACGGCCACGTTGCTCATGGCCTGCAGGTCCTGGACGCCGGCAGCCTGCGCCTGCTCCACGTCGGCCGCCCCGACGGGCCGCTCCGTGGCCCGCAGCGCCCGCAGCGACTCCTCGAAGTAGGCCTCCGAAGGCAGCGCCTCCAGCGTGCCGCCGGAGCTGACCATGCGGTAGCCGCGCGGCAGTTGCAGGATCCATCCGAGCCGCAGTATGCGCACGCCCATCAGGGACGGCACGCGCAGGTGGACGCGCTCGAACTTGCCCAGCTTCGCGCCGCCCATCTCCTCCCACTGGAGTTCCACCTGGACGGCGCCCTCCACGCCCTGTACCTGGGCGATGGGGACCTTGGTCACTTCGCCGTCGGGCGACGCCTCGGTGAGCGGGCGCACGCGGCGGCCGTTCACCAGCGCGTGCCAGAGCCGAGCGCCCTCGGGCAGCCGTATCTCCAGGAACGGCTGGTAGCGGCTGCGCACGGTGGCCACCATGCTGGTGATCCGGTTGCCCTCGCGCGTGAGGGTCGTGTCGAGCTTGCAGCTCTCGACCACGGCCGTCACGACGTCCGCCTCGGCGTGGCGCACCGACGAGAGGGCCAGCACGTAGGGGTGCGCCAGGTAGCGGAAGGCGAACAGGATGGGCACGGTCTGCCGGCCGATCTGCTGCGCCACGGACGGCGGCAGCCGGCGGAACTTCAGCGGGATCTCCTCCTCGTCCACGGGCGTGAGCCCCTCAAGCTCCGCCTCGACCGGGGCCAGCTCCAGCGAGGGGTCGCCCGTGACGGCCAGGTAGCCGATCTCCCGCTCCACGCCCTTCATCTCACCCATCACGGTGGGCCCGCTGAAGGCGCGCCGCTTCGCCTTCGGGTCCAGGTCCAGCGTGTACTCGAAGATGAGCTGGTAGGAGCCCCTGGCCTCGCTCTGGAGCTCGACGCGCCACAGCTCGCCGCCCTGGGCCTCCTCCTCTTTCACCTTCTCCTGTATCTTAATGTTCTCGCCCCGGATGTTGGGGTCGGTCACGCCCTCCGGCAGCCGCACGCGGAACTCGCTGACCCCCGCGTACTGGATGTTGAACTCCACGGTGGAGGCCCCGAGCAGGTAGTCCTCGCCGAACCGCACGTAGTTGAACGTGGTCGCCGTGATCTTGGGCGGGATGCTGGTCACTTCCAGGTCCAGGTCCCACGGCGACTCGATGATGCGGAAGGCGAGCTTCGCGCTGCGGGCCCGCTGCAGCAGCGCCGGCGGTATCTCCTGCACGTCCACGTCGTGCAGCGCGCCGCCCTCTCCGGAGCGCTTCAGCCGGATGCTCTCGTCGGTGGCCAGCGCGATGTGGCCGCGCTCCTGCTCGCAGTCCAGCGTGTAGACGGCCGGGATGGGGAAGGTGTCCGACTCGCCCGGTTTCGGCAGCTCCTTGCCCAGCAGCGTCTCGCTCTCCAGCTCGATTTCCAGCTCGTCGGTCGTCTTCTCGGTGAGCTGGACGGTGAGCGTCTGCGTGGCGGCGTCGTAGGAGTAGTCCTCCACCCGGTCGCCCTTTACTGCGAGGCTGCCGCGCAGCTCCTCGGGCAGGTGGAGCCGGAGCTGGAAGACGCCCGCCTTCTTGATGCGGTAGTTGAGGGCGGAGTAGTAGCGCAGGTTCTTGCGCGTGATCTCCACCAGGTGCTGCGGCTCGCACCTCAGCTCCGCCTGCACGTGGCTCACCTGGAGCGAGAGCGTGTAGGGGAAGGCCAGGTAGCGGAAAGCCAGCGTCGGCTCGGCCGCCTGCTGGGCGGCCACCATCTGCTGCACCGTCGCCACGCCCTTCACTTCGCTGACCTCGATCTGGCTGATGCCCTTCAACTCGCCCGTCTCGACGGCGATGCCGGAGTCGGCCGAGACAGCGATGGTGCCCCACTGCCGCTCGACCCCCATCAGCTCCAGCGCCGGCACGACGGCCGCTTCGGGGTCGGCGATGGCGCTGTAGGTCTGCAGGCTCAGTGCGTAGCGCCCCTCGGCCTTCGAGCGGAGGTCCACGGTGAGCACGTTCGTGGCCGCGTCCAGGCTCTGGTTGTTGATGTTCTCCCCGCGCAGACTGATCAGCTTCATGCCCTCGGCCAGCCTGAGCTTGAGCTGGAACAGGCCGGCGTTGCGGATCTCGTACTGCACGTCCCAGTGCTGGCGGAACCGCTCCAGGCTCGCAACGGTCAGGCAGGAGACCTCGCCGTAGACCTTCGGCTCGATCGTGGAGACGCGGAAGGTCACGCGGAACGGCCGGGCCAGGTATTTGAGCCCCAGGCTGAAGCGGTCCCGCAGGGCGCGCATCTGGGGTGGCATCTCCTGGAGGTTCACCTGCCCGATGTTCTCGCGCTCGACGATTTCGGCCTGAAGGCCCTTCTCCACGGCCACGGCCACGACCCCCTTCTCGCGGGTGACGCCCCGCACGACGATCTGCGGCGCCTCCACCTCCACCGGCACCGCCTCGAGCGTCCGCTCCAGCACCAGCGTCAGGTGGGAGGAGGCGGCGTCCGCCTCCATCAGCGCCACGGCGAGCAGCTCGGGCCCGTCCTCCTGGCGGCGGATGTCCCAGCTGCGCAGGTTGTCGCCCTCGACCTTCAGCAGCGCGTAGCCGGCCGGCAGCTCGACCACGGCCTCCTCCATGCGCCCCTGAAGGAGCGCGTACTCGATGTCCGTCGAGACGCGCAGCAGCCCGGGCGAGATGTCCATCAGCGTCCGCTGTTCGGCGAAGGCGATGGTCTCGACCTCGCGCACCTCGGGCCCCGGCTTCCAGCGCAGGTAGAGCGGCTGCTCCACCGTGCCGTAGATGCTCACGACGGTCTGCCCGGCGCGCGCTTCCTGCTGGTAGGGCACCTCGGGGTCGAGCGTGACCTCCAGGTTCTCCCCTTCCAGCGCCACCTCGTAGACGCCGCTCAGGGCCGGCACCATGGGCACGAGGGCCGAGCTGGTCTGCCGCTCGCGCGTCACGGGCGTGGCGAACTCCAGCTCCAGCTCGAACGCGCCCTTGCCCGGCAGCAGCAGGCCGACGGCCTCGCCCTTACGCATGGGCATCGGCGGCGGGCCGAACCAGCCGCCGCCCTTCGCACTCGCCGACAGCACGCCGACGTTGCCCCGGAACAGCGGCACCCAGGTCTGCGCGCCGGCCAGGCAGCGGGCGCTGATGGACATGGTCCCCTGCAAGGCGCCCCCCTGCGGGGCGGCGCGGACCTGGACCTCCTCGATCACGTACTGCGGCGGCGCGGGCGCCGGCGGCACGATCAGCAGGTCCGTCCTCACCCGGGCGGCCTCCTCCTGCGCCGCCGCGACGCCGCACATCGTCAGCACGCAGGCCAACACGCCGACCCTGACCCAGCTTGCCATGGTCACTCCTCCTTCGCGGCCGTCTCGCTTTCGTGCGCATCGTCTTGTTCCGGCTCTCTGTGGTCTCCCCGCGCCGTCACCCCGAACCGCCTCATCGTTCAGTGTCCGCGCCATGTCAGGCCTCCTCCCTTGCCGGGCGCAGGCGGCGCAGGGCGAGCCCGACCGCCTCCGCCACCAGGCAGGCACCCGCGGCCCATGCCGTCGCGGCGAACATGGCGCCGACCGTCGGCGACGCCCACACGTGGAGCGCGACCGCCAGCACCAGCGCCGCGCCCGCGAAGTGCACGGCTGTGCCCGGCCGCCGCCCCCGCAGCGCCAGGTAGGCCGCCACGGCCGCGACCGCCAGCAGCATCTCCGCCAGCATGGCCGTGCCGCCCTTGAGCGCGTGGAACGACACGTCGGCCTCCGCGCGGCCCAGGAACGGCTTGACGAACAGGTAGGACGCCGTCACCGGCGTCGGGAAGTCCATCGCGATGGGCAAGGCGCCGATGCTGCGCCCCCCGCCGACCTGCTTGACCAGGGACG
>LJUE01000005.1 GCA_001303885.1 Planctomycetes bacterium SM23_32
TCCTTGCCGCCGGAGCCCGGACGTATGTGCGAGGAGCTCGAGGAACTCCAGGAGCGCCTGGGTCGCCGGTTTGCCGACCCTTCGCTCCTGGGGCTGGCTCTCACGCACGCCTCGGTGCGGGGCAGGGGGGGCCGCTCCAACGAGCGGCTGGAGTTCCTCGGGGACGCCGTCCTGGCCCTGGTCGTCTCCCGCTACTTGTTCGCACTGCGCCCCCCGCTCTCCGAGGGTCAGATGACCAAGGTCAAGTCACCCGTCGTGAGCCGCCGGACGCTGGCCGAGGTGGGCAACGCGCTGGGGCTGGCCCAGTTCCTGCACGTGGACGACGGGCTGAAGAAGCACACGCGCTATCCGGCCTCGATGGTGGCCGGCGCCTACGAGGCGGTCGTGGGCGCCCTGTTCCTTGACGGCGGGCTGGAGGCCGCCCGGGAATTCGTGTTGCGCACGCTGGGGCCGGAGTTGGAGCGCGTCCAGGCGCGCCGGCACACGCCGAACTACAAGGCCATGCTCCAGGAGCGCCTGCAGGCGGAGAGCCGCGAAACGCCCGCTTATGTCCTGTCCCGCTGGGAGGGCCCGGATCACCAGCGCCGCTACCACACGACGGTGCACGTGGCAGGGCGGGAGTGCGGCAGCGGGTGCGGGCGGACCAAGAAAGAGGCCGAGCAGGACGCCGCCCGCAGTGCCCTACAGCGGCTCTACCCCGACCGGCAGGAAACGGCACGCTGATCGGGGCCGCCCGGCTCACGGCGCGGGCGTAAGGTCGGCTTCCGCCATGGCCAGCTCGAGGGCCTGCAACGCGCGCCGAAGCGCCTCGTTCCACCCCCTCACGAGCGCGGCCGGCGAGACGTCGTCCAGGGCTGCGGTCTCCTCGCAGGTGACCCACTTCGCCACGCGGGGGTCCGTCAACGGGTCCGCGACGAGCAGCATCTCCAGCTTGAGGACGGCCCGGGGGGCGCCCGGCTCCCGGTAGTCGCCGTAGAGCGCCGAGACGACGCCCTCCAGTGCGTAGTCGGCCTCGACCTGCGCGGCCGACGAGACCACCGTGCCGAACAGGCCCGACGCGCCCAGCCACTGCCGCACCTCCTCCGTGACGAGCCGGTCGGGCGGCGCGAAGAACTCGTTGTAGAAGTCGGCTCTGTACTCGTCATCCGCCGTCCGATACACGAACCCCCTGCCGGCGAACGCCGGGGACGCGCGGAAAGGCATGACGCGCAGGACCGGGCCGGGCGCCGCCGCCGCGCCGCCGCCCTCGCGTCCGGCGTCCAGGACGTAGGCGTGTTTCTCCGGGTAGCTCCTGGTCAGCGAAAGGCAGCCCGCGGCCAGCACGGCCGCCAGGGCGCAGACGAAGGGGCCTGTCTTCCTGAGGGTCATCGTTCGGGCACCTCCACGGGAGGGGGCGGCTCGCCGAACAGGACGTGGGCCGGGTAGCGCCTGGCCTCGTCGGTCAGCTCCCGCAGGTTGGCCGAGGCGCTCTCCACGTTCTCCAGTGTGGCGGCGATCCGGCGCTGCTGGTCCGCCAGCAGCAAGCTGAGCCGGCGCAGCGTCGCGTTGAGCTGCCGCATCGTCTCAGGCAGCTCGTCGGAGACCGTCCGCAGGCCCTCGGCCGTGCGGCGCAGGTCTTCCAGCATGGGCGGAAGGTCGCGCTCGGAGGTCTCGGCTATGCGCTGCACGGCGGCGGCCGCGCCCGAGGTGTCCTCCAGCAGCGTTCGGACCTCGGGCTTCTCGAGGAACTCGCGCGCCATGCGCGTCGTCTCCCGGGCCTCCACTATCAGGCGGGTGGCCTCATCGCGGAGGGCGGCCACCTCGGGGTCTCTGACCAGGTCCGTGACGGAGACCACCAGCTTCTGTATGTCGCCGGCGATGGTGCCCAGGTCGGCCTCTTCGAGGGTGCGCAGCGTGCGCGTTATCGAGAAGACGGCGTCCTCGATGCGCGAACCGATGCCCGGCGCCGAGGGAACGTAGAAGTGCGCCGGCGTCCACTCGAACTCCAGATCGGGATAGAGCTCGGGGTCGCTGATGTAGTCCATCTCCAGGTAGGAAAGTCCGGTCACGCCCTGCGGCCGCAGGCGGACGCGCAGCCCGCGCGCCACCAGCTCCTTGAGCATGCGGCCGAACCCCTCCGGCGTGGCCCGCTCGACGAACTTCGGGGAGACGGCCATCCGCACCAGCACGTACCCGCGCCGCTCGCCGAGGGGCTTTTGCCGCTCGTAGACGTTGTAGGTGAACATGATGTCGTCCACGTTGCCCACCTGGACGCCGCGATACTTCACCGGCGAACCGACCTCGATGCCCTGCACCGTCTCGTCGAGGTAGGTCTCCACGATCACCCGGTCGTGCAGCAGCGCGCCGGCGCCGAGGGCGATGATGACTGCCACCAGCAGCGCGGTGGCCGCCAGCGTGAACAGCCCGATCTTGAAGTAGCTGGCTCTGGTGACCATGTGCCTCTCTTCAGTCTGGCCGAGCGCGGCGGCCCGGCCTCAGACGTTCCGCTCGAGGAACCGCCGCACCCGCTCGTCCTCGCTGTGCTCCCTCAACTCCTGCGGCGTGCCCGTGGCAATGATCGTCCTGGCCTGCTTGTCCAGCATGGCTACGCGGTCGGCAATAGTGTAAATGCTGGCCAGCTCGTGCGAAACCACCACGAACGTCACGCTCAAGGCGCGGGCCAGCTCCAGTATGAGCTGGTCCAGTTCGGCGGAGGTGACCGGGTCAAGCCCGGAGGAGGGCTCGTCCATGCACAGTATCTCCGGGTCGAGGGCCATGGCGCGGGCGATGGCGGCGCGCTTCTGCATGCCGCCGCTCACCTCGGCCGGGGGGGACTCCGCATACTCGGCCAGCCCGACCAGGCGGAGCTTGGTCATGGCGATGGTGTCCACCGCCTCGTGGGGCAGTTCGGTCAGCTCCTCCAGGGGGAACCGCACGTTCTCCAGCAGCGTCATCGAGCCGAAGAGCGCGCCGCTCTGGTAGGTGACGCCGATGCTGCGCAGTATGCGGCGCCGCTGGGCGTCGTCGGCCCGGCAGATGTCGCGCCCGCCGATCAGCACGCGCCCGGCCGCCGGCTCGTGCAGGCCCACCATGTGGCGCAGCAGCGTGCTCTTGCCGCAGCCCGACCCGCCCAGTATGGCGAAGACCTCGCCGGCGTAAACCTCCAGGCTCACGTCCTGCAGGACGACTTCGTCCCCGTAGGCGGCGGTCAGGTTCTCGACGCGGATCAGGGCCTCGCCGCTGCGGTTCACCGCTCAGATCCCCAGGTAGTAGTAGACGACGGCGAACACGCCGCTGGCCACGGCGATCAGTATGATGCCGCTGACGACGGCCCGGGTGGTGGCCCTCCCGACGCCGCTGGCGCTGCGCTCGGTCTGGAGGCCCCGCAGGCAGCCGGCCGCCGCCACGAGCAGCCCCAGCACCAGCGCCTTGACGAGCGCCCCCAGGACGTCCGACAGGTCCACCGACGCCAGCGCCTGGTTCGTGTAGGTGACCAGCGGTATGCCGAGCGAGAAGGCCACGAACGCGCCCCCGAGAAGGCCCGCCAGGTCGAAGAAGACGGTCAGGGGCGGCATCATCGCCACGGCGGCGAGCACGCGGCTGACCACCAGCACGCGCACGGGCTCCAGGCCCATGGTGCGCAGGGCGCTTATCTCATCGTTCACCTGCATGGTGCCCAGCTCGGCGGCGAAGGAGGAGCCGGAGCGCCCGGCGAGCACGATGGCAGTCACCAGGGGCCCGAGCTCGCGGATGAGCGAGAGGCCGATGAACTTGGCGACGAATATCTCGACGCCGAACTGCTGGAGGATGATGGCCGCCTCGAAGGCCATCACCAGCCCCATCAGGAAGCCGACCAGCCCCACCACCGGCAGCGCGTTGGCGCCGACCTGCTCGATGAGCGCGAACACGTCCTTCCAGCGGAGCCGGCGCGGGCGCGCCAGGGCGCCGCCCATGGCCACCATCAGCTCGCCTACGAACTCCACCTGCTGGCGCCCATCCTGCAGCACGGCGACGGCCGCCCGGCCGGCCCGCTCCACCGGGCCGTGGCGGACCGTGCGCCGGTAGCGCGCGGGATCGAGTTCGGCGTCCTCGAAGCGCTCCAGCGAGCTGCGGGACTCCTCGGCCAGCCCCTCGATGACCAGCTCGCCGCCCCGGGCGTCCTGGCGGCGCCGAAGCTCCCTGAGCAGGGCGATGCCGGCGCCGTCGCAGTAGTCCACCCGGGAGGCGTCCACGACCGCCCGTCCCGGCGCCGCGCCCTCAAGCAGGCGCAGCGCCTCCCGCCACGCGCCGGCCGTCGTGTGGGCATCCAGCCGGCCGCTCAGCACCAACCGGAAGGCGCCGTCGCTGCCTTGCTCCGCTTCGACGGAGGCGCTCGCCGTCTGCTCTCGTGCCCGTGACATGGGACTCCCCGCGTCGGCCCAGGCGGCGGAGGATGCCGCACGCCGTCCCCATGGAGGCCACAACAAGTACCCGAACGGGCACCCCTCTTCAAGCCGCCCGGCGGCAGTAGTCGCTGACCCAGCGCACCTTCTCGATGCCGCTCTCGTCCACGCCCTCCGGCAGCTCGTCCGATATGCCGAGCACCAGGCGCGGATGGAACAGCTCCACGAGCCGCTCCACGCACCTCGCCAGCTCCTCCAGCGGGTAGTGCGGCAGGAAGTAGACCGCCGGTATGCCGTCCAGCAGCACCTTGTCGCCGATGTGGTCCTTCATCTCCTCCAGGCTCACGTCGCCCTGGGGCAGGGGGGTGAGGGCCTCCAGCCCGTCGAAGGGCAGCCCGGCCAGGTGCGGCAGCAGCGACTTGAAGTAGCCGTCTATGTGCACGTGGGTGTAGATGCCCGCCGAGCGGAGCTGGCCGGACCGCTTCTCATACCAGGGCACCAGGTAGCGCTCGAAGTAGGCGGGGGAGAGCAGGCTGTCGTGGATGTTCTCGCCGAAGTTGATGATCTTCGCCTGACCCGAGGCGATGATGTCCTCGTAGAGCGCGTCGTAGGTGCGGTCAATGGCTTCCATCACCTGCTCGACCTCGCCCGGCGCGTCGGCCAGGGCGTAGATGAAATCGTGCAGCTTCATCCACGACTGGCAGAGCGCCTGGTAGGGGCTCTTGGGCACCCAGAACTGGGGCTCGCCCCGTTCGCCGATGAACTCGCTGCCGCGCCGCAGCTTCTCGGCGTCGAAGGTGTACCGCGTGCGCTCCAGCAGCCAGGCGAGGGCCTTGAGGTCCTCGGGCTTCTTCACCGGGAAGCCTATCGTCCGCCAGGTCCGGTCCACCGTCTGACGCGTCTGCTGGACCAGCTCGCCGTGGGGCGTCTCGGTGATGGTCAGCACGTCGCCGTCGGGCAGCGGCGAATGGCGCACTCTCACCTTCTCGGTGTAGGAGCGCCGGACGGGGTCGGGCATGCCCGTGTAGTAGTGGATGTAGCGCATGGACTGGCCGAGCTCGTCGTAGACCTCCAGCAGGCTCATGCCCTTGAAGCACTCGGGCAGGCTGCCGAACTGCTCGTGCCAGGCGTACCAGGGCTCCATGCGGGGCTGCCAGAGCACGCGCGGCACCTCGGCGCCCTGGAAGATGCGCACGTTCAGCTCGCGGTCCGTGATGGGGCGGGCCTGGTCGCTCATGGTATCTCCGCGGCGATGGTGAGCGTACCATATCAGTGGCCGGGCCGCGAATCAACGGGCCGGCGCCGGTTTGATTGCCCGGGTGGAGGCGGCTATAATCCGCTCCCTGTCCCTGACGCCACCGGAAGGCGATGCCGGGGCCGACGGGGACGGCTGACACTGCCGGGCACCGCCCGGTCCACCGTGAGGAGACTCAGCAGATGCTGGAGCACGTGAAGAGCGCCAGGCCGCTGACGCTCGGCCTGCTGCCGACGCACAGGCGGGGCGTCTTCGCCCTGGAGGCTGCCGTTCGCGAGAAGGAGAAGATCGAACGCCGGCTCGTTGACCTCGGCGTGGACTACGCCAACCTGGACGACCTCAGCGAGCACGGCCTGCTCGACGATCCGGCCGCGGCCGACGCCGTCGCCGAGCACTTCCGCCGGGAGGGCGTGGACGCCGTGCTGGCGGCCCACTGCGACTTCGGCTCCGAGGTGGCCGTGGGGCGGGTGTGCAAGGCGCTGGGCCTGCCGATACTGCTCTGGGGGCCGCGCGACGAGGCGCCCGCCCCCGGCCGGCCGCGCGAGCGCGACACGCAGTGCGGCCTGTTTGCCACCAGCAAGCTGCTCAGGCGGCTCGGGCTGCCGTTCACCTACCTCGTCAACTGCCGCACGGAGGACGAGCTGTTCGCGCGCGGGCTGGACGCCTTCCTGGGCGCGGCCAACGTGGCCCGCTGCGTGCACGGCGCCCGCATCGGCCAGATAGACACGCGGCCCGCGCCGTTCACCAGCACCATGTGCAACGAGAGCGAGCTGCTGGAGCGCTTCGACATCCAGGTCATCCCCACGGCCCTGAGCGACATCGCCCATCGGGTGACCGACCGCCTCATCGCCGAGGAGGTGGAGGAGGAGATGGCGGCGATCCGCGCCAAGGTGGACGCCTCGGAGCTGGACGAGGACGGCCTGCGCCGCACGGCCGCCATGAAGCTGGCCATGCTCGACTGGATAGGTGAGCAGCGTCTGGACGGCGTGGCCATCCAGTGCTGGCCGACCTTGCAGACGCTGCTGGACATGTGCCCCTGCTTCGTGGACGGCGAGATCACCGACCTCGGCGTGCCGGTGGCCTGCGAGACGGACGTCAACGGCGCCGTCACGGCCGTCGCCCTTCAGGCGGCCGCGATGGGCGACGAGCCGACCTTCTTTGCCGACCTCACCATCCGCCACCCCGAGGACGACAACGCCGAGCTGCTCTGGCACTGCGGGCCGTTCCCCCTGTCGCTGGCCGACCCCTCGTGCAAGCCGCGCCTCTCGGGGCACTACATGCAGAAGACCCCCGTGCCGGCGGTGGGCATGTGGCGGCTGAAGCCGGGCAGCGTCACGCTCGGCCGCTTCGACGGCGACCACGGCGACTACAGGTTCCTGATGGGCCACGCCGAGAGCTGCGACGGTCCCGAGACGCCCGGCAACTACCTGTGGGTGCGCGTGGGCAACTGGCCGCTCTGGGAGGAGCGGCTCATGTATGGGCCCTACATCCATCACGTCGCCGGCGTGTATGGCAAGTTCGCGCCCGCGCTCTACGAGGGCATGAAGTACCTGGGCATCACGCCGGAACCCGTCGAGCCGACCGAAGAGGAGCTGCGCGCTTACCTGCGCGGGCAGGGGCAGGTGTAGGGGGCTCGCCGGCCGGGCCGTTCATGTTGAGTCAGGGGCCCCGTCGTGCTCAAACGGGTGCCGGGGTCGCGCGCCAACCGCGCTTCAATCACGGGCCTGCCATGCAGGTGCAGCCACAACGCCGCGTCGTGGAGCAGGGCTGTCGCCCCTTTGCCTACTTGCGGGGAGCGGCGGAGCGGCCGTACCCCGCGCTGCTGGAGAGCGCTCAGCATTCCACGCCGCTGGGGCGCTACTCCGTCCTCTGCTGGGCTCCCTTCGAGCGCATCACCTGCCGCGGCCGGGAGTTGGAGGTGCGCGACCTGCGGACCGGCGCCCGGCGCATGTTGCGCGGGGACCCCTTCCGGGCGCTCTCCGGGCTGTTCGCGGCGCGCCGTTTCGCGGCGCCCGAGGGATTCGACCTGCCCTTCGCCGGCGGGGCGGTCGGCTACTTCTCCTACGACCTGCGCCACTGCATCGAGTCGCTGCCGCGCTGGTGCGACTACGACCTCGCCGTGCCGGAGTTCGTTCTTTGCCTCTATGACCAGGCGCTTGTCTTCGATCATCAGCGCGATGTGACTGAATGGGTGGGCCTGCCCGCGGCGGCGGCGGACATGCCCCGGCCGGCTGGTGGGGAGCAGCCGGCCGAGGTGGCGCCCGTGGAGCTGACGGCCGACTTCACGCGGCAGGAGTACCTTGCGGCCGTCCGGCGCGTTAAGGATTACATCGCCGCCGGCGACATCTTCCAGGCGAACCTAGCCCAACGCTTCGCCGGCGACTGCCCCTCGGACGGCCTGGACGTCTACTCGCGGCTGCGGGCGGTTAACCCTGCGCCGTTCGCCGCCTACCTGCGGTATCCCGAGCTGGAGGTCATCTCGTCCTCGCCGGAACGCTTCCTGCTCGTCGAGGGCGAGCGGGTGACGACCCGTCCCATCAAGGGGACGCGACCCCGCCGTGAGGGCGACGAAGTGTTCAACGCCCGCATGCTGGAGGAGCTGCGGGCGTCGGCGAAGGACCACGCCGAGCTGACGATGATCGTGGACCTGGAGCGCAACGACCTGGGCCGCGTCTGCAGCTACGGCAGCGTGCGGGTGGAGGAGCACGCCGTCGTCGAGGCCTATCCGACGGTCTTCCACCTTGTCAGCACGGTGAGCGGGCGGCTCCATCGCCCCGAGCAGGACGAGTTCTCGCTGATCAGGGCCTGCTTCCCGGGGGGCTCGATCACGGGCGCCCCGAAGATACGCGCGATGGAGATCATCGAGGAGCTTGAGCCGCACGCCCGCAACGTCTACACGGGCGCCATCGGCTACGCGTCCTTCCACGGGCGGATGGACCTGAACATCGTCATCCGCACAATGCTGCGCACCGGCGGGCGCGTCTATCTCCAGGTCGGCGGCGGCATCGTGGCCGACTCCGACCCGGTGCTCGAGTACGAGGAGACGCTGCACAAGGGCAAGGCGCTCTTCGAGGCGCTCCGGGCCACCAACTACGAGGAACTCATGGAGGTGGCCGCCCATGAGCAGCATTGACCGCAGCTACCCGGTGCCGCGCGTCTACCTGAACGGCCAGATCATCCCCCGCGGCCGCGCCCGCATCGAGCCGTTCGATCGGGGCTTCCTCTACGGTGACGGCTTCTTCGAGACGACGCGGATCTTCAACGGACGCGCCGTCTTCCTGGATCGGCACCTGGAGCGGCTGGCCGCCTCCTGTGCCGCGGCGGGGTTCGGCTCCGCCGTTGACGCGACGAAGCTGCAGGCCGGCGTCAAGCGCCTCGTCAGGGCCAACGGCATCCGCGACGGCTACCTGCGCATAACCGTCAGCCGCGGCCTGCACCGCGGCGCTCTGACGGACCTCTCTGCGCCGGAGCCGACCGTGTTCGCCGAGGCGAGGGCGATGAGCCTGCCCCCGCTGGACAGCCCGTCTCCCCTGGTGCTGGCGCGCAGCGCCTCCCGGCGCAACGAGCATTCGGCCCTGGTGCGCCACAAGAGCCTCAGCTACCAGGGCAACCTGCTGGCCCTGGCCGAGGGCCGGGGGCGGGGGGCCGACGAGGTCTACTTCCTCAACTCACGCGGCCACCTCACCGAGGGCGCCCTCAGCAACCTGTTCTGGGTGAGCGGCGGCATGGTGCGCACGGCGGACGTCGGCTGCGGCCTGCTGCCCGGCATCACGCGGCAGGTGGTGCTGGAGCTCTGCAAGGAGCACGGGGTCCGGGCGGAGATGGGCGAATTCGGCGAGGCGCATCTGGCGGCGGCCGACGAAGTCTTCTGCACGAACTCCCTGCGCGGCGTCATGGCCGTCGAGAAGCTGCTCGACATGCCGGAGAAGGCCCTGGAGTCCCGCGCGTTCGTCTCCCGCCTGCAGCACACCTACGCCGCCCGGGTCGCCCGCGCGTGCGGCCGCCCCCTCTGAGACGTGCCGTTTGCGGCGGTCGTTTGACGCCCTTCCGAGGCCGTGCTACCATGCCGGGATGGCTTCCGAATGCCCACCTTGACAGGCTGCGGTCGGAGGCGCCCTGTAGGCCGTCCCGGGGGCGCACGTCACCGATCCCGAAGGAGTAGGCAATGGCTTCCGGCGAAGTGAACCTGGTCTGGCTCCAGGGCGGCGGCTGCACGGGATGCTCTGTCTCGCTGCTCAACTCGGCCCACCCCTCCACGCGCAACCTCCTGGTGGATCAGCTCCTGCCCGGCGTCCACCTGAGCCTGAAGTACCATCCGACTGTCATGGCCGGCCAGGGGCAGGCGGCCCTCAGCGTGCTCGACGACCTCCCCGACGGCGACTTCGTGCTCGCCGTTGAGGGCGCCATCCCCGACCGCGAGGAGTTCTGCACGATCGGCGAGGTGGACGGCCGGGAGGTGACGGTCAAGGAGAAGTTCCTCGAGCTGGCTCCGAAGGCGTCGCTGGTGGTGGCGGTCGGCACCTGTTCGTCGTTCGGCGGCATCTCGTCCGGCGCGCCGAATCCGGGCGGATACCGCTCCGCCCAGGACGTGATGGACGAGGCCGGCGTCGAGACGCCCGTGGTGAACGTGCCCGGCTGCCCCCCGCATCCGGACTGGATCAGCACGACGCTGCTGGAGTACATCCTCGCCGGCGGCGACGCCTCGAAGGTGGCCGTTGACCCGCTGCTGCGGCCGCTGAGCATCTACGGCAAGCTCATCCACGAGAACTGCCCGCGCCGCTCTTACTTCGACGAGGGCAAGTTCGCCGAGAAGCCCGGCGACCCCGAATGCCTGCACAAGGTCGGCTGCAAGGGGCCCATCACCTACGCCGACTGCCCGCTGCGGGAGTGGAACGACGGCCTGAACTGGTGCGTCAAGGCCGGCGGCCCCTGCCAGGGCTGCACACAACCGGAGTTCATTGACATGACAACGCCCATCTACGTGGCCCTGGAAGAGGACAGGCTGCCGAAGATCGGCGAGGGAGCCAGCGTGGGAGGCGACGATGCATAAGATCACCATAGACCCCGTCACGAGGATCGAGGGCCACCTGCACGTCGAGGTCGAGCACGAAGACGGGCGCGTGGCCCGGGCCCGCTGCGGCGGCACCATGGCTCGCGGGCTGGAGCTGATCTTCGGCGGACGCGACCCGCGCGACATCCCCATCCTGGCCCAGCGCATCTGCGGCGTCTGCCCCCAGGCCCACGCCACCGCCTCCGCCCTGGCCATGGACCAGGCCTTCGGGCTGGACGGGCAGGTGCCGCTCAACGGCGTGCTGCTGCGGGACGTCATGCTGGCCGCCAACTTCCTCCAGTCGCACATCCTGCACTTCTACCACCTGGCCGCGCTCGACTACGTGGACGTGACGGCAGCGGCCGGCTACGACGGGGACGATCCCGACCTGCGCGCCACCGGGGACTTCATCGCCCGCGGCGTGCTTCAGCCGTTCGTGCCGCGCTACGAGGGGGACTACCGCCTGAGCGCCGAGCAGAACCTGGCCGCCCTCAAGCACTACCTCGCCGCCCTCCAGGTGCGCAAGAACGCCCACGAGATGCTGGCCCTCTTCGGCGGCAAGATGCCCCACCAATGCACCGTGGCCGTCGGCGGCGTCACCACGCAGGTCACCGCCGACAAGATGGCGGCCGCCGTCACCTATGCGCGGGAGATCGTCGAGTTCGTCCAGCAGTGCTACGTGCCCGACGTGCTGATGATCGCCTCGGCCTATCCCGACTACTTCGAGATCGGGCGCGGCTGCGCGCGGTTCCTCTCCTACGGCGTCTTCAGCGAGGAGGGCCTTTTCCCCGGCGGCCTGTTCGAGCTGAGCGACGACCGCCTCTGCCCCGTCCGGCCGGACAGGATCACCGAGGACGTTCGGAACTCCTACTACGCCGACGGCGCCGACGGCCTGCACCCCAGCGAAGGCAGGACGGAGCCGGCGCCCGGCAAGGAAGGGGCCTACTCCTGGCTCAAGGCGCCGCGCTACGACGGGCGGCCCTGCGAGGTGGGGCCCCTGGCGCGCATGGCCGTGGCCTACAAGAGCGGCAGCGCCGCCGTCCGGGAAGCCGTGGACGGCCTGTGCGCCGCCGCTGGGATCGGCCTGACCGCCCTGAACTCCACGCTGGGGCGGCATGCCGCCCGGGCGCTCGAGACGCACATCGTGGCCCGGAAGATGCAGGAATGGATACTGAAGCTCCAGCCCGGCGAGCCCTGCGTGCTCAAGGTCGAAGTGCCGCAGGAAGGGCAGGGCGCCGGCATGACGGGCGCACCCCGCGGCGCGCTTGGCCACTGGGTCACCATCAGGGACCACAAAGTGGCCAACTACCAGGCCGTCGTGCCCACGACCTGGAACGGCTCGCCGCGCGATGCCGCCGGCGTGCCCGGACCCATGGAGCAGGCCCTCGAGGGCGACGTCATCCGCGACCCCGACAACCCGTTCGAAGTGGTGCGGACGATCCGCTCGTTCGACCCGTGCCTGGCCTGTTCGGTGCACATCGCCCGGCCAAAGGGCACGCAGGAGATCTTCCTGCCCGTGTGAACGGCGACGCGCGACTCATGGACGACAAAGGACCGGCCGTCGGCGTTATCGGCATCGGCAACCTCTTGCTGAAGGACGAGGGTGTGGGCGTGCACGCCGTGCGCGCCCTCGCCCGGCGCGCGCTCGACGACGGCGCGTCGCCGCAAGGCATCAGGTTCGTGGACGGCGGCACCGACCCATGGGCGGCCCTCTCCGAGGTCGGCGACTGCCGCAAGCTGCTGGTGCTGGACGCCGTGGTGGGCGGCAAGGGGCCGGGCGAGTTCCACTGCCTGGCCCTGGAGGACGTGGACACTGGCGGCGCCGCCATGTCGCTGCACGGGCTCACGCTGTTCCACCTGCTCAACTACGAGCGGCTGCTGGGCAACGGGTTCGACGATATCTGCGTGCTCGGCATGGAGCCGGCGGAAGTGGCGCCTGGCATAGGGCTCTCGGAGCTCTGCCAGGCCCGCCTGCCCGCGTTCATGGATGTCGTCACGGACCAGATACACGGCATGATCAGCCGGGACAACAAACCAGACACAGATGCGCACTGATTACCACGGATACGAACGCCGGCCTCTCCATCTGTGTCCATGTGTGTGCATCAGTGTCTCGGCACTGCTCGCGGCCTAAGGAGGAAGGTAGATGCTCGTTACGGAACGAAAGCCTGATGAGGAGATCCTGGCATCGGTCCAGGGCGACGCCAGCGTCTTCCTGGTCGGCTGCAACGGATGTCACAGCGCCTGCGAGAGGGGCGGCGCCGAGGACCTGCCCGCCCTGGCCGCGCTGCTTGAGGGCGCGGGCAAGGCCATCACCGGCTCGACCACCGTGGACTTCCTGTGCGACAAGTCCCTGGTCCGCTCGCGCCTGCGCGCCTTCACGCGCCAGATCCTGCGCGCCGATTCGGTGATCGTGGCCACCTGCGGCGTCGGCATCCAGTGCGTGGCCGACTCCGTGCTGAAGCGCGTGCGCCCCGGCTGCAACACCATCAACCTGGGGGGCAACCACGGCACCTGGGGCGCCACCGAACGCTGCGCCGAGTGCGGCGACTGCCTGCTGGACAAGACAGGCGGCATCTGCCCCATCACCAACTGCTCCAAGAGCATGGTCAACGGCCCCTGCGGCGGCACCACCAGCGATGGCAAGTGCGAGGTGGACCGACAGCGCGACTGCGGCTGGTACAGGATCTACATGCGGCTGAAGGACCTGGACGCGCTCGACCAGCTCAAGGAAGTCGTGGGGCCGAAGAAGCACGGCAACTACCTGCCGTCCTACGACGTGATGACCGGCGAGCACTGGGCCACCGACGCACCCGTGCCCGCGGCGGCCGCCGCCGCCGGGAAGGAGGGCGACGATGAGTAACCTATCCGAAGCGCTGGCACGCGGCGAGTTCCTCGTCACCGGCGAGATCGGCCCCCCGAAGGGCACCAACATCGAGAAGTGCCTCGAAGACGCCGAGCACCTGCGCGGCAAGGTCACCGCCATCAACGTCACCGACATCCAGAGCGCCGTGATGCGCTTCGGCGGGCTGGCTACCTGCCACATGCTTGTCGAGCGCGACCTGGAACCCGTCTTCCAGATGGTCTGCCGCGACCGCAACCGCCTGGCCCTCCAATCCGACCTGTTGAGCGCCCACGTGCTCGGCATCGAGAACGTGCTGTGCCTCACCGGCGACCACAACATCCTGGGCGACCACCCCGACTCCAAGCCCGTCTTCGACCTGGAGGCGGTCGGGCTGCTCCAGTGCGTGCAGACGCTGATGGAGGGGCGCGACATGGCGGGCAACGAGCTGGACGGGGCGCCCCCCTTCTTCCCCGGCGCGGTGGTGGCGCCCGGCAGCGAGCCGGTCGAGATGCAGATCATCCGCATGGAGAAGAAGATCGCCGCCGGGGCGAAGTTCTTCCAGACGCAGGCCGTCTACGACGTGGACCAGTTCGCCGACTTCATGGGCCGGGTCGAGGGGTTCGGCGTGCCGGTGCTCTGCGGGCTGGTGCTCCTGAAGTCGGTCGGCATGGCGCGGTTCATGAACGCCAACGTCTCGGGCGTCAACGTGCCGGACCGCCTGATCGCGCGCCTGAAGGCGGACAAGGAGAAGACGAAGTCGGGGGAGGCGGCGATCGAGATCGCGGTGGAGACCATCGAGGGGGTCAAGGACCTCTGCCAGGGCGTCCACATCATGCCGCTCGGCTGGGACCACCTGGTGCCCGATATCATAGACCGCGCCGGCCTGGCGTAACGACGGCCCGCCCCGGGACGGAAAACCGGGACTGGCTCGCCGTGTGTGCCTGTCCCGGCTTTCTGCCGTTGAGTTGTGAGTCTGCTCTGTAGAGAGCATGGTCTTTGATGTGCGGGACGCAGCAACGAATGTCATCCCGAGTCCCGCGACGCCGGGACGAGGGATCTCGCCGTCCGGGCGTGGCAGGCTGACGCCCTTCGGGACGCCAAGGACGAGATTCCTCGGCCGCTCAAGCCGCGCGTCCTCGGAATGACGGCGGCGGCGTCTGCTGGTCAGCCACTTTACCGGTGCTTTCCACAGAGCATTTCCAGTTGACAGCTGTCGGTTGTCGGTGGAGACTTGTCCTGCCTGCTCTGCCGTTCTTCTTGCTGTTCTTCGTGACCTTCGTGGTCTCTGCTGTTTGGTGGGGCCATGGCCGACGACCTTGTCACGGTGTATGAGACCACCAGCCCGCTCGAAGTGGGGATGCTGAAGTCCGCCCTCGGCGAGGCCGGCATCGCCTACGGCGTCGTCAACGACCTCGTCTCGAGCGTCCTTCCCACGGACGGCATGCAGATAGTGGGCTTCGAGGTCCGCCCCTCCGACGCCGACGCCGCACGGGAACTCCTCGCCTCCCTCGGCCTCACCGAACGGCAATGAGCCACAGATGCTCGCCCGCCTCCGCCAGAGGCGGACAAGTCCGGCGGGAACACACATACGGCACGGAGTGACGGGGGTGGGGCGCCATGGCGCGTGAGTTCACCATCGAGGTGAGCATCCCGCCCGAGGAGGTGCACCAGCGGGTGCGCTGGCCTGCGTCGTGGGCGCGGTATCTGCTGTGGCGCTTATCGGGAGGCGGGAGGAGCGGAGAATGCGCGCGTGGCTCGCGCGCATGTTCGGAGAGGTCACGGCATCGGCGTATGACGACGGGCGAGAGCCCGGCGGCTAACGCGGAGGATGCCCCGCGCCCCTTCTGCATAGAGGTCCCCTCTTGTCATCTGTGGCTATCAGTGTGAATCCGTGGCTCTCTGTGGCGTCCTTCGTGGTCACCGCCGTTCAGTCCGCGCAGGCGTTCCGCTGCGCGCAGCATTCCACCGCCAGGACCTGGGACTTGCGGCTGGCGTCGCGGTAAACGGTGATCCCCTTGCAGCCCAGCTCGTAGGCCCTCAGGTAGATCTCGCGCACGTCGTCCGGCGTGCTTTCGGCCGGCAGGTTCAGCGTCTTGGAGACGGCGTTGTCGGTGTGGCGCTGGAAGGCGGCCTGCACGGTCAGGTGCCCCATGGGCGGCACCTCGCGGCTGGTCACCAGCAGCCTGCGCGCCGGCTCCGGCACCTCCCCGATGGGGCGGACGCAGCCCGTCTCCGTGATGCGAGCCATCAGCTCGTCGGTCAGCTCGAACCCCTCCCGCCGGCAGAGCGGCTCCAGGTCCGGGTGCACCTCCTTGAGCACCGTGCCGAGCACGCGCCGCTCGAACGCCACGGCGAAGATCGGCTCGATGCCGCCGGAGCAGCCGGCAATGATGCTGATGGTGCCGGTCGGCGCGATGGTGGTGCGGATGGCGTTGCGCAGTGGCCGCCCGCGGTCGGCCAGGAGGCTGTCGCTGAAGTTGGGGAAGGGCCCGCGCTCGTCGGCGAGCTGCTCTGAGGCGCGGTCGGCCTCCTCGGCGATGAAGGCCATCACCTCCTCGCCCACGTCGGCGGCGCGCGGCTCGTCGTAGGAGACGCCCATGCGGATGAGCATGTCGGCGAAGCCCATCACGCCGACGCCGATCTTGCGGTTGGCCTCCGTGATGGCGGCCACCTGCGGCAGGGGGTGGCGCGTGACGGTGATGACGTTGTCCAGGAACCGGACGGCGAGTTGGGTGAGCCGCCGGAGCTTGTCCCAGTGCGGCTTGCAGGCGGGCGGCTCGCCGCCGAGCGCGTGGGCCAGGTTGACGGAGCCGAGCACGCAGGACTCGAAGGGCAGCAGGGGGGCCTCGCCGCAGGGGTTGGTGGCTTCGATGCGGCCAAGGTGCGGCGTGGGGTTGCTGGGGCGCAGCCGGCCGTCCGGCGCGTTCACGACGTCCAGGAAGACGAGCCCCGGTTCGCCGTTCTTCCAGGCGCCGTGGACTATGGCCTCGAAGACCTCCCGCGCCGGCAGCGTCCGCGCCACGCTGCCGTCCTGAGGGTCCAACAGGTGGAACGGGGCATCCTCGCGGACGGCCTGCATGAAAGCGTCGGTGATGCCGACGGAGATGTTGAAGTTGACCAGGCTGCCCTCCTCGTCCTTGGCGCGGACGAAGCCGAGGATGTCGGGGTGATCCACGCGCAGGACGGCCATGTTGGCGCCGCGCCGGAAGCCGCCCTGGTTGATGGCCTCGGTGGCCTGGTCGAAGATGCGGATGAAGGAGACCGGCCCGCTCGCCTCGCCGCCGCTGGTGGCGATGTAGGAGCCGGCCGGGCGGAGCCGCGAGAAGCTGAATCCCGTGCCGCCGCCGCTCTGGTGGATCTGCGCCGCGTGCTTGAGCGTGTCGAAGATGCTCTCTATCGAGTCCTCCACCTCGAGCACGAAGCAGGCGCAGAGCTGCTGGAGGCGGCGGCCGGCGTTCATCAGGCAGGGCGAGTTGGGTAGGAAGTCCAGCGAGAGCATGGCGTCGAGGAACTGCTCCTCGACCTCCCCGGGCAAGGGACCGCCCTCGTATCGCACCTCGGCCGACGCCACGTTGCGCGCCACGCGGGCGAACATATCCTCGGGCGCCTCGATCACCCGGCCGTCGCGGTCCTTCTTCAGGTACCGGCTCTCGAGGACGTAGCGCGCGTTGTCGGTGAGGGGCGCCTTCATGGCATCTCGAACTTGTGGTCGGGGTGCTTGACCGAGAGCACGGGGCAGGGGGCCTTGCGGACAACCTTCTCGGCCACGCTGCCGATGATCATGTGGCGCAGGCCCGTGCGGCCGTGGGTGCCGACCACGATCAGGTCGGCGTCCGTCTCGCGGGCGTAGTTGATGATCTCCAGGAAGGCCGTGCCGGTGCGGACCTCGCCCTCGGCGCGTTCGTAGTCGGCGCGGGTGCGTTCCAGAAGCGCCTGCATGTTCTGGCGGGCGCCCTCCTCGATCTCATCCACCGGCAGGCTCAAGTCGGGCACGCCGGCCAGCGAGTAGGAGGGCAGGAACGGTATCTCCACGACGTGCAGCAGCTTCAGGTCTGCCTTGAAGACGCGGGCGAGGTACACCGCGTAGCGCAGCGCGTGCTCGGCGTACTCCGAGAAGTCCACCGCGCACACGATCGTCGAGACGCTGATGTCCTCCATGCGGCTGCTCCTTTCCGGTTAACGGCAGTTGCGCACTGCCAAGGGGCCGGCTCGCTTACGGCCCGGCGGCCCGGAGCTTCTCCTCGGCCTCGGTCACCCTGTAGTAGAGCGGCACCAGCTCCAGCGGGCTGCTCCCTGCCCCCTCACGCAGGCGCGTCAGCCCGAGGCCCGCAACGGCCTCGGCCCGGCCGATGTCCCACCGTCGCCGGGCCACGTGGAACCGTTGGGCACCCAGCACGTCGGGGTACGCCCGCACGCCGCTGCCCAGGACCACGGCGCCGTCGGGGATGCGGCGCGCCAACTCGTCGGGCGCCAGCAGCAGCACGTCCGTTGTGTCCCGCCAGTCGTCGCCGTCCCACTCGAAGACGGTGCCGTAGACCCGCTCACGGCGGGCGTCCCGCGTGGCGCAGCATGCTGCGGCCTCGCCGGGCACGTTCTGGGCCAGCACTTCCAGCGACGGCACGCCTACGGCCCGCCAGCCCAGCGCATGGGCCAGCGTCTTGGCGCAGGCGACGCCGATGCGCAGGCCCGTGAAGGAGCCCGGCCCCTGGCTTACGGCCACGGCGCCGACGTCGGTCCTCTTGATGCCGGCCTCGGTGACGATCCGGTCTATGGCGGGGACCACGTCGCGCGCATGGCGGGCGCCTTCGGGGAGCGTGTGCTCGGCCATCACGCCGTCCTCGCTGCAGAGGGCAACGCTGCCGATCGGGCCGCTGGTTTCGATGCCGAGGACGATCATGGGGCGTGGGCCTCTGCAGACGCTGCTTGGGGGCGTCCGGCCGGCCCCGGCGGACCGTTCGGCGGGGCGCTGCCTGCGTCGGCGCCTCGAAGCCAGGCAAAGGCCTCGCTGAGGGCCAGCCGCGCCACCTCGCGGTCGCTCATGCCGCGGGCCTGCCTTCGCACGCGCACCTGCCACAGGGGGCCCCCGCCGGCGGACGACCGGCACGTGACCTGGCACTCGATGGCGGCCCAGGAACTGAAGAACAGGTAACCGTAGCGCCACTCGGTGACTTCGGCGGTCAGGTAAGAGTCGCAGCCGAGCGTCGCGACCAACCGCTCCAGTTGCTCAGGGGAGGGCTGGAGGGTGGGTTCGATTCCGGCCACATCGAGCGCTTCGGCCACGTCAACCGGCAGCATCACGTCCATGGCAGCGTCCGCGCGCGCGGCATGGGCCAGCAGTTCCGCGAAGCTCCCTTCGGCGTTGGGGGTCTGCACGACGGCCCAGGTGCTCTTGCCCGTCCTGGCTACCCCGGTCGGCCGCGCGGTGACCTCCAGCACGGCGCTGCGCCCCTCGGGGGTAGCGGCGAAGTCCCCGCTCCCCTCGATCGTCACGTAGTTGCGCACGGCGCAGCCCCATGCAAGGGCCGCCAGAGCAGACGCACACAGGAGCCGCCCCAATCGCTTCAACGTCTTCCCCCGCAACGGGAAAGGCCCTCGGGCCGCCGGCGCCATTATAGGCGCAGCGTCCGGCTCAGGCAAGCGGTGCAGGGAGCCCGGCTGCGGCACATAAGCGGGGCCCGCCGGCCGGGCACCCGGCCGGGCCCCGGCTGTCGGCGGTGTTGCGCGGCGGTTGGCTCAGGCCTCTTGCTCTATGGCCGCCTGGGCCGCGGCCAGGCGTGCCACCGGCACGCGGAACGGGGAGCAGGACACGTAGTTCATGCCCACCTCGTAGCAGAACTTCACCGACCGGGGCTCCGGCTTGGTGCTGCGGCCCTTCTGGACGCCCATGGCCACCAGCTGCCCCACGCCGGCGCGGTCGAGCACCTGGAACGGGTCGTTCTCCAGGATCTCGCGGTCGACGTATTCGGGCACGAACACGCCGACGTCGTCTCGGCTGAAACCGTAGGTCATCTGTGTGAGGTCGTTGGTGCCGAAGCTGAAGAAGTCGGCGTACTGGGCCACTTCATCGGCCGTGAGGGCGGCCCGGGGGACCTCGATCATGGTGCCGATCTTGTAGTCCACCTCCACGCCGGCGGTCTCCAGCACGTCCTGACAGACCTCCTGGGCGGCCTCGCGGCTGACGCGCAGCTCCTCGTCGGTGCCCACCAGCGGGATCATGATCTCGGGGTGCACGTCAACGCCTTCCTTCTTCACGTTGACGGCGGCCTCCATGATGGCCCGCACCTGCATGTTATAGACGTCGGGATAGGTCAGGCCGAGCCGGCACCCGCGGTGGCCGAGCATGGGGTTCAGCTCGCGCAGCTCACTCACCCTGTCGGCCACCTCGGCGGCGGGGATGCCCATCTGCTCGGCCAGCCGCGCCTGGACTTCCGGCACCTGGGGGAGGAACTCGTGCAGCGGCGGGTCGAGCAGGCGCACGACGACCGGCAGGCCGTCCATCACCCTGAATATGCCCTCGAAGTCCTTGCGCTGCTCCGGCAGGAGCATCTGGAGGGCCTGGTCGAAGGCGCGGCGCCTGTCGGCCAGCTCCTTCTTGACGGCCTCGATGCGTTCCTGGATGGCCCTTTTCTCCTCGCCGGCGGCCTGGGTGGCCGCCACCTCGACGTCGGTGAGCTGTTTGTGGAGGCGGCGCACGTCCGGGGCGCTCAGCATCATCTGGCGCACGAACGAGATGCGCCCCTCCTCGAAGAACATGTGCTCGGTGCGGCACAGGCCGATGCCCTCGGCGCCGAAGTTCAGCGCCACCTGGGCGTCGGCCGGCGTGTCGGCGTTGGCCCAGACGCCCATCTTGCGGTAGTCCTCGGCCCAGTCCATCAGCGTGCCGAAGGCGCCCGACATCTCGGGCTGCACCTGCTTGATGGCCCCTGCGAAAACCTGGCCCGTCGCGCCGTCCAGCGAGAGGACGTCGCCTTCGGCGAACTCCGTGTCGGCGATGGTGACCTTGCGGTCCGCCTCGTCTGGGCGAACGGCGCCGCAGCCGGCCACACAGCACTTGCCCATGCCGCGGGCCACCACGGCGGCGTGGCTGGTCATGCCGCCCCGCGCCGTCAGTATGCCCACGGCGGCGTCCATGCCGCCGATGTCTTCGGGGCTGGTCTCCTCGCGCACGAGGATGATGCCGATCGGCTCGTCTTTCTGCTGCTCTTCGGCGGCCATCCGCTCAGCGTCGTCCGCGGTCAGGGCGATCCTGCCCACGGCCGCCCCGGGCGAGGCCGGCAGGCCGGTGGCCAGATGGCGCCCCTCCTGCTCGGCCTGGTCCTTGTCGGCGGGATCGAACTGCTTGTGGAGCAGATGCTCTATCTGGTTGGGCTCCACGCGCATGACGGCCGTCTGCTCGTCAATGAGTCCCTCGTTCTTCATGTCCACGGCTGTCTGCACGGCCGCCATCGCCGTGCGCTTGCCCGTGCGCGTCTGGAGCATGTAGAGATGCCCCTGCTGGGCGGTGAACTCGAAGTCCTGCATGTCGGTGTAGTGCTTCTCGAGCGTGTGCTTGACCTCTACGAGCTGGTCATACATCCTGCCGTAGAGCTCCTTCGCTTCGTCCGGCGGGATCTCACGCTCGGGGAAGTCCGACAGGTCCTCCTGCGGCATCTGGCTGACGTCCTTCGGGGTGCGAATGCCGGCTACCACGTCTTCGCCCTGGGCGTTGACCAGGTATTCGCCGTAGAGCTTGTCCTCGCCGGTGGCGGGGTTGCGCGTGAAGCCGACGCCCGTGAAGCTGGTGTGCCCCATGTTGCCGAAGACCATCGTCTGCACGTTCACCGCCGTGCCGAGCAGGCCCTTGATCTCGTGTATCTCGCGGTAGCGGATCGCCTGGGGGTTGTTCCAGGAGCCGAACACGGCGTCTATGGCCCGCCGGAGCTGCTCCTTCGGATCGGTGGGGAAGTCCTCGCCGGTGTTGTCCCGGTAGATCGCCTTGAACTCCTCGACTACTTGGGCCAGCTGCTCGGCCGCGAGCTGGCTGTCGTACTGCACGCCGGCTTCCTCGCGCTCCTTGTGCAGCACCTGGTCGAAGAGCCTATGGGGAACAAACATGGCGACGTTGCCGAACATTTCGATGAAGCGCCGGTAGCAGTCCCATGCGAAGCGCTCGTTGCCGCTCTCCGTGGCCAGCCCCTGCACGCTCTCGTCGTTGAGGCCCAGGTTCAGGATGGTGTCCATCATGCCGGGCATGCTCGCGGCGGCCCCGCTGCGCACGCTCACCAGCAGGGGGTCGTGCCGGTCCCCGAGCTTGCGGCCGGTGGTCTCTTCGAGCTTGGCGATGTTCTGGTCCAGCTCGGCCTCCAGGCCCTCGGGCCACTGCTTGCCGGCCTTGTAGAAGTCGGCGCACGTCTGGGTGGTGATGGTGAACCCGGGCGGCACGGGAAGGCCCACGTTGGACATCTCGGCCAGGTTCGCGCCCTTGCCGCCGAGCAGCTCTTTGAGCTCGGTGCGGCCGTCGGCTTTGCCTTGCTTGAAGAAGTAGATGCGCTTCGTCCCCTCCGCGCTCATTCGCAGTGCTCCTTTCGGGCAGCTCCCGGGGCGAGGAGCGCCGGGAGAATGGCAACCGGTGCAGTCACAGGGGGAGGAGAAGACCCGGACGGCGCTCCTCAACGGGCGACCGGCCCCCATCCTGCTTCGCGGCCGGACGCAACGGGGTCCCCTCCGTAGACAGAACCCGTAGACTACCAGATGCCGGGCGTCCGTTCAAGTTAGCAGCGAAAGCAACAAAGCCACACCCCGACCCGGCGGGAGGCCCGGCCCCTTGTGCCTCGGCGCCAGCCGCGTATAATCACCGCCCTGATCGCTTCGCGCGAGGAGCACGATGGCACTGAGAGCGGCCGTTATCGGGCTGGGTATCGGCAGGCTGCACGCCGATCGCCTGGCGGCGATGGAGGGCGTGGAGCTGGCAGCGGTGGCGGACCTGGACGCGGCGCTGGCCGAGCAGGTGGGAACCGCCTGCGGTGCCGCGGCGTATGCGGACGGGGGCGGGCTGCTGGCCCGCGAGGAGCTGGACTTCGTCTCGATCTGCACGAACCCGGCCACGCACCTGTCGTTCACCCGCCGGGCGGCCGCCGGCGGCGTGCACGTAATCTGCGAGAAGCCGATGGCGCCCACGCTGGAGGACTGCGACGGCATGATCGAAGCGTGCCGGCAGGCAGGCGTCCTGCTGATGGTTGCGCAGAAGAAGCGGTTCGAGCCGGCCTACAGGTTCATCCGCGAGCAGAGCGCCGCCGACTTCGGGCCGGTCCGCTGGGCGGCGGCCACGTATGCCCTCGGCCGCGTGGCCAAGCCCTGGTTCTGGGCCGAAGAGGACGGCGGCGGGCCGCTGCACGAGAACGCCGTCCACATGATGGACATCCTGCGCTTCCTCATGGGGGACGTGGAGCGCGTCTACGCGGAGGGCGGGAACCTCTTCAACCCGGACTACCCCGCGCAGGTGGACGCGGCGGCCATCACGCTGCGCTTTGCCGGCGGGGGGGTGGCGGCGGTCGGGGCGGGGCAGGCGTCCGAATGGGGGTTCGCCACGGAGCACGTCTGTTTCAGCCACGACAACGCGGTGGCCGAGGTGGACGGCCCCTTCGACGCGCCATCGCGGCTGCGCTACGTGCTGAAGGGCCGGGAAGAGGCGACTGTCGAGCGGGAGTTCGCCGACTTCGACCCCTTCCGGGCCGAGCTTGAGCACTTCGCCGACTGCGTCCGGGAGCAGCGGCAGCCGCTGGTGCCGGGCGAGGAGGGCAGGGCATCGGTGGCCGTCTGCCTGGCGGTCAAGGAGTCGGTGCGCACGGGGCGCGTCGTCCGCCTGTGAGACGCCGTTCAGGCCAGGTCGCCCAGCATGTGGGCGATCGGGCAGGTGGCGGCATAGAGGCGTGCGTAGGCAGCGGACAGCTCCGCGTAGCGCGCTGCCCGGGCGGGATCGGGCTCAACGGTCCTCACGTCAGTCGGGCGGGCGATGTCCACCGCGTCCCCAAACGAGGAGTAGACGCCCGCTCCCAGGCCCGCCAGCAGGGCGGCGCCGAGCGTGCCGGTCTCCTGGAAGGCGGGCACGTCCAGCGGCCGGCCCAGCACGTCCGCCTTGATGCCGTTCCAGAGGGCGTTCTGCGTGGGGCCGCCGACCATGCGGACCTCAGTGGCCGGATCCAGGAGCACTCCGCCCGCGCACTCGAACGCCTGGCGAACGGCGAAGGCCGCCCCTTCCAGCACCGCCCGGGCCATGTCGGCCAGGCTCGTGCCGGCTGTCAGCCCGACGAAGGCGCCGCGCGCCTGCGGGTCCCAGACCGGCGTGCGCTCGCCCTGGAGGTAGGGGAGGAACAGCAGCCCGCCCGCGCCGGGGTCCGCAGAGGTGGCAAGCCGGGTCATGCGCTGCAATCCCTGTTCGCCGGCGTCGCCCAGGAACTCCCTGACGAACCACTCCACCGCGACGCCGGTGGAGGTCGTAGCGCCGATGCCCAGCCACGTGCCAGGAGCTGCGTAGGCCGTGTTGGCCCATCGCCGGTCGGGCGTCGGCTCCGTCATCGGTAAGGCGGTGCAGTCGGTCGAGCCGGCGATGTAGATGCACGTGTCGGGTCTCCGCGCCCCGCCGCCGACCGCGCAGGCTATCACGTCCCCGGCGCCGCAGACGACTGGCGTCCCGGGCGAGAGGCCGGCCTCTTCGGCCGCGGCGCCGGCCACCTCCCCGACGACTTCGGACGAGCCGATGATGGGCGGCAGCCGGCCGGCGTCCAGGCCGATCCGCTCGCACAGCTCCTCGGACCAGCGCCCCGGCTGGCGGATGTCCATCATGCCCGACAGGCCGGCCATGCTCGGATCGGCGCGGAACCGCCCCGTCAGGCGGCCGGTCACGAACGTGTTGGCGAATCCGAACGTCGCCGCGCGGCGCCAGACTGCCGGCCGCTCGTCGCGCAGCCACGCCACGCTGGTGGCGGCGCAGGTGCCGGGCACGAGCCGGTTGCCGATGGTGTGCTCATACTCGTGCCGGCCGACGGCCCGTTCGATGGCGGCCACCTGGGCCAGGCTGCGCTGATCGGAGTAGAGGATGGCCGGGTGGAGCGGCCTCCCATCGGCGTCGAGCGGTGCGACGCAGGGGAACAGCACGCCGACGCCGAGCGCCGAGACGTCGCGGGCCGCCAGGCCTGCCGCCTGGCAGGCCGCGTTCAGCGAGTGCAGGATGCCGCGCCACCAAAGCTCCGGGTCGCACTCGGCCCAGCCGGGGCGGGGGTGGCTGACCGCATGGCGGCGGCGTCCCAGGCCCAGCAGGCGCCCGTCGGCGTCAAAGAGGCCCACCTTCACTCCCGAGGTGCCAACGTCTATGCCCGCCAGCAGTGCCGACACGTGCAGAAGCCTCCCGGTTGGCGTTGGCTCGCACCGCGGGGCAAGTATAGCGGCCACCGCCTGCAATGCAACGGGGGCGGCGATTGCGCCAACCCCTCGGCCGGCCTTGATTTCCGCTCGCGGCGGTGGTATCAATAGGGCCGTCGCTTGCTTGGGGCGCGGTGCCGGTGCGATGGGGCCCCAGAAGGGGGATGGTTGATGCCCATCCGATTCCTATGTCCGGAGTGCAGCCGGGAGCTGCATGTACCGGACTCGACGGCCGGCAAGGCGGGCAAGTGCCCCCACTGCAAGCAGGTCATCCACGTGCCCGCGGCCGCTCAGGCGACGCCGGTACCCCGGCCTGCCGCCGCGGCGGTGCAGCCCGGGCCCGCGCCCTCCGCCGGCCCCCCCGAGGCCGCCGCCACGCTGACAACGGTGCCGGGCGAGCCGGCTCTGCAGGCGCCCCCCTTCGAGGAGGCGGTCGTCGCCCGCCGCGGCTCCTGGGTCCCGCGTGCGGTGGCGGGGCTGCTGCTGCTGGCCGGGCTGGCCGCGCTGGGTCTGCGAACCTATCTGGTGGTCTGGCTCAACTTCTCGCAGAGCGGCGCTGCCGGCGCGGAAGGCTTCGAGTCGTTTGTCAAGCTGACGACTGCCCTCGGCTTCCTGATGGGCGTGTCGGCCCTGGTCGTGATCGTGGGCGGCATCAACGGCCTGCGCCTGCGGCCGAGCGGGCGCACGTGGCTCATCGCCGGCGTGGCGGCGCTGCTTGCCCTCCACCTGGTCTACGCGGGGCTGATGAACCTGCCGGCGCTCCGCCCGATGGGGGCCGACGGCGGCAAGAGCTGGCGTCTGCTGGAGGCCATCTACCTCGCCGGCTCGCTCATCGTCTGCGTGCCGGCGTTGATCTACGTGCTGGGCTCCGAGGACGCCTTCGGCGGCCGACTCAGGATGGAAGGGCCGGACGTCGTCGAACTGGTGGATACCATCCTTGGCCAGGCGCTCGAGGCCCGCGCCAGCGACGTGCACTTCGAGCCCACTCCCCAGGGCGTCGCCGTTCGCTACCGCATTGACGGCGTCTTGCACCCCATCATCACCTACCCGATCAGCGCGCTGGACCGCATCGTGTCGCGCATCAAAGTGATGGCCCAGATGGACATCGCCGAGAAGCGGCTCCCGCAGGACGGGGGCGCCACGCTGGCGGTGGGCAACAAGGGGATAGACCTGCGCATCTCCACCGTGCCGTCCAGCTACGGGGAGCGGGTGGTCGTCCGGCTGCTCGACCCCACCACCAGCGTCTACGGCCTGGAAGGGCTCGGCCTGGGGCCGAAGCTCATGAGCCAGATGGACTCCATTATCCAGAACCCCCACGGCGTCTTCTTCTGCACCGGGCCGACGGGCTCGGGCAAGACTACCACCCTCTACGCCGCCCTGCTGCGCATTGACAGCGCCGAACGCAACGTCATCACCGTCGAGGACCCCGTGGAGTACCAGCTGCCGGGCATCAGCCAGTTGCCCGTAGGCAGGAAGAAGGGCATGTCGTTCGTCTCGGGCCTGCGGTCCATCCTGCGCCAGGACCCCGACGTGATCATGGTGGGCGAAGTGCGCGACCGGGAGACGGCCGACATGGTGATCCGCGCCGCGCAGACGGGCCATCTGGTGCTGAGCACGCTGCACACCAACGACTCGGCCGGCGCGGTGGCCCGGCTGATGGACCTCGGCGTGGAGCCCTTCCTGCTGGCGTCCTCGCTGACGGCCGTGCTCGCCCAGCGCCTGGTGCGGCGCGTCTGCCCGCACTGCGCCGAGGACTACACGCCCACCCGCGAGGAGGTGGAGGCGCTCGACCTGGAATACCAGGACGGGCTGCTCTTCAAGAGGGGGAAGGGCTGCGCCCAGTGCCTCAACACGGGCTATTACGGGCGCATCGGGCTATTCGAGTTCCTGGTCGTGGGCGACGCCGTCCGCGAGCTCATCATGGCGCAGGCCGACGCGTGGACCATCCGCAAATGCGCGCTGGAGCGCGGCATGGCGTCGCTGAAGGCCGACGGCGCCACCAAGGTGCTGGCCGGCGTTACCACGCCCACCGAGGTGAGGCGCGTCACCCAGGGCAGCGTCCACGAATAGGGCGGCGTGGGCGGCGCGCAGAAGAGGTGCAGGCGCGAGGAGCGTGCGGGTGGGTGCGGTGACTGGGCGCGGCGGGGGGGTAGGACATTCTCCTGAAGGGGGCTGACGATGCGTGGGTTGTGTCCGGTGGCGGCTGTGCTGCTGTTGGTCGTTGCGATGGGGGGATGGCGGCCCCCTGGGGCGCACGCCGAGCCGGCGGGGTTCCCCTTCCTGATTCCCTACGACGGCCTGGCGGAGGACACCGCGCCGGCACTGCTGGCCCGACCGCCGGCGCCGGCGGGCGCGGAGGGATTCGTCACCGTGCGGGGCGACCGTTTCGTCCTGTCGGAGAGCGGGCGGG